>DATJRJ010000022.1:0-20576 GCA_035504735.1 Binataceae bacterium (SeqCode) | reverse complement strand
TTTCGATGATCAAGCGCTTGAAGTCAGGTACCTCACCGTTCTTCTGTCGGCGGAAGATCTGGCCCAGGGACTGCTCGAGGTCATTTGGCGCAAGGCAACAGATACAGCCGTTTGCCAGCACGATCACATCGTCGGACCGCGAGGCGACAAAATATTGATCCAAAGGAATATCGCCAAATTCGTTGATGATGACCGCGGTATCGGCGAGTCGAGGATTTGACAGCAGTCGATTGAGCAGTGTGGTCTTGCCGCTACCCAGGAATCCCGTCAGCACGGCGAACGGAATATGTCGCTCAAAGAAGCCTTCCGGTGCCCATACCATTATCGAAATCCCTCTGACGCGGGCGTCGAAGCTATCACACTCTACAGCAGTGCGTACCAAGCGGCCCGGAACGCAAAGGAGCACAGCATATTATCCAAAAAGATAAAACTGGCCATATCATCGATGATTATCTCCTCTGCGGTCATTATAAATCGACATTGCAAGGTGCGCAGCCTCAAGATTTGCATTTGGCTGCTGCTTCGCCGGTCGATTACGTCGTCGAGCAGAAAAAGCCGCACCCTACTCATTTACTGAGATGGAGATATCGGCGGACTTTATCGTCTTACGAATCGATCACGAGCGGCGCTTACGCCCGATTCTATCAAAACTGGGCTAAGAGCTAATTCTATTTTCTCTATGCAGCAAAAGGGCGCAGAGATGTAAATGCTAGTTGCTTCAAGTTGGAGCGTTCGCCATAAACTTACTCTATATGGAGTGCTATCGGTATTTTCGTCTGGACGGTCCGCCGTTCCAACCCGCATCGCCACACGGCGCAGTCTATTTCAGCCCGACCCACTTGCAAGGCCTCGCTACACTTGAAGCGGGGCTGGAGGGCGAGTTAAGCGGCTTGACTTTGCTGACTGGCGAGGCCGGGACGGGGAAAACCACTCTCATCTATTCCTTGCTGCAGCGCGATTACAAGCGCGTCCGGATTGCGCACATCGATGATCCCAAGCTCTCGTTCCTGGAAATAATGCAAGCCGTGATGACGGAGCTGAATCTCTATTGCGCCGGGTCGACGAAACTCGACTATCTCAACACGCTTGACCATTTGCTCGAGCGCCACGGCAAGGAAGAACGGATTGCGATCGTCGTCGATGAAGCTCAGCTCATGAGCACCGACGTCCTCGAGGACCTGCGACTCCTGTCGAATCGCGCACAACTGCAGCTCATCCTGGTCGGCCAGCCCGAACTCGCTGAGCGGTTGAAGAGACCTGAATTGCGTCAACTGAACCAGCGAATTTCCTCGCGCGGAGTGCTGAAGCCACTCACCCCCGAGCAAGCCCAGATGTACGTCGAGTGCCGGCTGAGCGTCAAAGGCGGCAAATGCTCAACCATCTTCGAGCCCGGCGCTTTGCATCACCTGCTTCGGCGCAGCGATGGATTACCCCGAAAAATCAACATGCTCTGCCAAGCCGCGATGATGGCGGCATTTGATGCATTGGAATCAAAAGTCAGCGTGAGGATCGCGAAGAAAACTGCCGCGGAGTATCACGAGTCGGTCCGCGTGAACAAACGAGGACCCGCGGCTCCGGGGTGGATAATGCCTGCGTTTCTGACTAATCCGACCTTTATCGTCGGGACCGTGTCAGCGTCGCTCTTGCTGGTAGGCTTTGTTTACCCGAACGTCCGCTCGGGTTGGGGATTCAACCATGCGGCCGCATACGGCGGCCCGATCGCACAGACGGTTCCAGCGGTTAAGAGTGTCCAGCAAGTTCACGCGGTCGAGCAACTCGGCGTCGCGATGCATCCCGACTCCGATCCGAAGCCCATCGCCGGCGCTTCTCTGGCGCCGCCTCAGACGGTCAAGTTGCCAGCCTCACCTGATCTTGCCGCTGCGAGCGGATCAGCGCAAAACGCAGTAGGCGCGCCGGCGCCGGAACCGCCCGCAGTTCGGCTCGCCAGTGCCGCGACTGCACCAAGTGCCGGGATTCAGAGACATAGCGGAGGACCCTCAGTGTCGGGCCGGCGAACTCAAATTACCGTCCGGCAGGGCGATACGTTAGAGAAGATTGCGATTCAGTATTTCGGATCGAACTCGGGAATTAATGAACTCGTCGCAGCGAACCCGCAGTTGACCGACATCAATCAGTTGAGCGTCGGACAGATAATTTACCTGCCTGCGGGCATCACTTCAAAAGCCTCGCACTATCGGACTGCGACCGCAGGCACTGCCTCGAACTGACGAACTCTGAAATTCAAACGCCACGGAATCGAGTAGCGCTCATTAGTCATCCCGAGCGGAACGGACCGCGACAGGCCGATTATCATCCGGGGGCTCGCGGAGGCCCATCTTTTCGAGACGTGGCAGCACCTCAGCGCAGAAGAACGGCAACTCATCGACGAAATTCACGAAGTTGATTCCCAGTCCGTCGAAGCCTAGCCGGCTGATGCGCAAGAGCTGATCGGCGACCTCGTCCGGCGAGCCGACGATCTCCTCGCCGCCATAACCACCCGCAAAATGGCGCCGGGCGTTCTGGACCATCTCGGGTGTCAGCGAATGCGTATTGCCGAGCGCAAGCGTGATCAACCGATCGATCGCCTCGGTCTCGGCGTTCTCGACCGCGAAATAGTGTAGATACTCGTCGGCTTCGCGCCGGGTCGGACGGCATACTACGTAAGCGTGGCTGAAGATTTGGATCTCGTGACCGAAGTCGCGCGCCTGGCGCCTGATCTCCGGGATACGCGTCGGCCCCTGTGCGATGAAACCGGGCTGATCGAACATCAACTCGGCGTTGCGCACGGCAAAGCGCAGGCCGGCGGGCGACGAGCCGGCATTCATGATAATCGGGCGTTTGCCACCCCACGGCGCCGGCCCGCCCAACACGGCATGGAGATCGTAAAACTCCCCCTGATAATCGAATGGCGCCTCGCCGGCCCAGATGCGCGTGATGATCTCGAGCCATTCCTGGCCGCGGGCATAGCGCCGGTCATGCGGATCCTGGGCGTGACCGAACATCCCGAACTCGTCCGGATTCCATCCGCAAACCACGTTGAGGCCGAAGCGGCCATGACCGATATGGTCGGCAGTCATGCATTGCTTAGCCGCGAGCACCGGATGAATCAGCGGTACATGAACGGTTCCGAAGGCCGTGATGCGTGCGGTATCGGCGAGCAGGCCGGCGGCCCAGGTGATGGTCTCGAACGAATCCTGCTCGTAATTGGTTTCGCCGCCGTAACCTTTCCAGCGGCCCACCGGCACCAGGCATTCAATTCCGGCCTGATCGGCAATCCGTGCCGCAGCGAGATTATGCTCCCAGCTCGCGTCCCATCGCTCGGGCACCCGCGTCGCACTGAGACCGTGGGAAAGATTCATCCCGAACAGGCCGAGCTTCAGCCGGTTACGGTTGTTCATCGTCGGATTGCGCTGCGTAGTATCAGTCATCGTGCCCTTGACGTTTCGTTGCGAGCCAACCTAGCATCGCACGAGCGATTGCGAGTCTCAACGTGGAGTGATCACGATGAAAGATAACTTTATTGACGCCGGCGGAATCAAGACCCATTACCTCGAAGAAGGACGCGGACCGACGGTAATTCTCATCCATGGCGGTGGCGCGGGCGCCGACGCCTCGGGCAACTGGCGCGGCTGTATTCCGCTGTTCGCCGAGCATTTCCACGTGATCGCGGTCGACATGCTGGGCTTCGGCCAGACCGCCAAGCCGGACCCCGCGAAGTTTGTCTACAGCCAGGATGCGCGTACGCGCCATATCGCGTCGTTCATCGAAGCGCTCAAAATCGGCAAGGTGAACCTGATCGGCAACTCGATGGGCGGGATGACCTCGCTGTGCGTCGCGATGACACGCCCGGAATTGGTCGACAAGCTGGTGCTGATGGGCGCGGCGGGTATCAAGGCGCCACTCAATGAATCGCTGCGCGTGATCATGGGCTACTCGCCGACTCGCGAGAACATGGTGAAGCTCATCAAGGCGCTGACCAACGACGACTTCAAAGTTGATCCCGAAATGGTCGAGTACCGTCTCAAACTCACGATGGAGCCCGCGACCGCGGCGGCCTACGGCGCGACCATGAAGTGGATCGGCGAGCAGGGCGGGCTCTTCATCCCCGACGAGCAGGACATCGCCAAGGTCAAGCATCAGACACTGGTCGTGGGCGGCAAGAACGACAAGGTGGTGCCGCCGGAAAGCAACTGGCGATTTTCGCAGTTGTTGGAAAACTCCTGGCTCCATCTGATTCCGCATTGCGGCCATTGGGCAATGATCGAGCGGCCGGTCGAGTTTTCCGCCGTCACCAGTTGGTTCCTGCGTAACCCCTAGCGATCGCGAGCGCACCGTGGCGAAGCAGGCCGGGCGAAGCGATCTCCGATGACTCATCCCCGATTCGTCGCGGCGGCCGTGCAGGCGGCGCCCGCCTTCCTCGATCTACCGGGTTCGGTAGCCAAGACGGTGCGGCTGATCGCCGAGGCGGCTGCACATGGCGCGCAACTCGTCGCGTTTCCGGAGGCGTGGATACCCGGTTACCCATGGTGGATCTGGCTGGATTCCCCGGCTTGGGGAATGCAATTCGTCCAGCGCTACCATGACAATTCGATCGTCGCGGAAAGCCCCGAGATGGAGGAAATACGCGAGGCTGCCCGCCGTCATTCGATCTTCGTCGTGCTCGGCACCAGCGAGAAGGATCACGGTTCGCTCTATCTCGGCCAAAGCCTCATCGCGGCCGACGGCACGGTGCTCGCTCATCGCCGCAAGCTCAAACCCACGCACGTCGAGCGCACCGTGTTCGGCGAGGGCTATGGGGCCGACCTCGCGGTGCATGAAACCGCACTCGGACGGCTGGGCGCGCTCTGTTGTTGGGAACATCTGCAGCCGCTGACGAAGTACGCGATGTACTCGATGCACGAGCAGGTGCATGTCGCATCGTGGCCCGGGTTTTCGCTCTATCCCGGCAAGGCTTATGCCCTCGGCCCCGAGCTAAACGCCGCGGTCAGCCAGGTTTACGCCGCGGAAGGACAGGCCTATGTGATCGCGGCTACCGCGGTCGTTTCCAGTGCGATGCAGGAACTATTGTGCGACACGGCCGCCAAGCGCGATCTGCTGCGCACCGGCGGCGGCCGCTCAATGATTTACGCGCCGGATGGGCGTCCGCTGTGCGAGTTCCTGGCGCCGGAGTCCGAAGGGATAGTTTACGCCGAGCTCGATCTCGGGACGATCGCGCTAGCCAAAGCGGCGGCCGATCCGGTCGGCCATTACTCGCGCCGCGACGTGACGCGCCTGCTGCTCAATCGCAGCCCGGCCGCGGCGGTGGAGAATTTCGAAGCGGGTTTCGAGGAACGAAGCGCCGAGCCTGTTAGCGGCGGCGAGCCTGCGACTGACAGCCGACGCCGGTCTTGAATCGCGAAGGAGTTGCCGTGTCGAGCAAACAGATATTGTTACGAGGCGGCTGCATACTGACGATGGACGCGGGGTTGGGCGACTTCGATCGCGCCGACTTGCTGATCGACGGCCCGCGGATCGCGGAAATCGCCCCGCACATCGACGCACCGGGCGCGGAGATCGTCGAGGCTGAAACGATGATCGTTATGCCCGGCCTGGTGAATACTCATCATCATATGTGGCAGGGATCGATGCGCAACGTCGCGATTGACTATACGATCGGTGAGTACTTCGCGAAGTTCATGAGCGTCATCGCGCCGCGCTTCACGCCCGCCGACATCTACGCGGGAGATTTGATGAGTGCGCTCGAGGGACTCAACGCCGGCGTCACCACCTTTCTCGACTGGTGTCATGTTCCTAACACTCCCGAGCATGCCGACGAGGCCGTCCGGGCGCTCAAGGATTCGGGCGCGCGTGCGATCTTCGCCTATGGTCCGCCGCTCGGCCAGGGTATCAAAGAATGGTTCTATCAAAGCCAGCTTACGCATCCGGAAGATACGCGCCGGGTACGCCGCCAGCATTTCGCTTCCAAGGATCAGCTCGTCACGTTCGCGCTGGCGCTACGCGGACCCGATTTTACTTCGCCCGAGATTAACCAGCACGATTTCGCGTTGGCCCGCGAACTGGCGGCGCCGATCACGATGCATATCGGCGCGCAAGGCGGACCGCCGGGAGGCGTGCTCAAGCTCCAACGCGCGAAGCTGCTCGGCAGCGATATCAATCACGTGCACATGACAATTTCCTCGGCCGAGGAAATGAAGCTGATCGCCGACACCGGCGGCACGGTTTCGGTCACGCCGATCTCGGAAATGATGATGGGCGTGGGCGCGCCGGTCACCGGCCGGCTGTTAGCCGCGGGCGTGCGCCCGGGACTCGGCATCGACACCATCACCGGCAGCAGCGGCGACATGTTCGGCCAGATGCGCGCGGCGCTTGCGATGGAACGGATGACCGAGGCGGAGGAAATCTGGGCCCGCGGCGAGCAATACGGCAGCGTACGGCTGACCGCGCGCCAGATTCTCGAACTTGCGACCATCGAAGGGGCGCGGACGTTGTGGCTCGACTCGAAAATCGGCAGCCTGACGGCGGGCAAGGAAGCGGATGTGGTGCTGATCCGCGCCGACGATCTCAACATGGCACCCGTCATCGATGCCCGTGCGGCCGTGAATGCGATCGTGATGAGCGCCGATACCGCCAATGTGGATTCAGTCTTCGTTGCCGGCAGCCCGATCAAGCGCGGTGGAAAAATGCTGGCCGACACCGAACGGGCCCGCAAGCTCGCGGCGGCCTCTTCCGCGCGACTCTTTCCAACCAATAACTAGTCGCGATAGGGAGGAAAACTCAGTGAGTATCATGCCCCCATCGGTCGAGTCGCGGGTGAAGCGCTATGCCGATCAGCGCTGGCTGTTGGATTGCATCGTACGAACCGTCGGAATCGAGTGGGATCAGAACCGGATTGGATATACCAGTGCGCCGGCCGGTCCGGAAGCCATCGCCGATTTCATGGCCGTGCGCAGCCGCGTGCAGAAGTTTTCCGATATCCCGCGCGAATTCGTGCGTGCGGCCCGCAGGCGCGAGGCGGCCGGCTGCAAGTACGAAGAGCAGGGGCGCAACATTTCGGCCCGCGAATGCTACTTCATCGCTGCGCTCCTTTACGGCAGTGCGATGTGGGCGATTTTCGCCAATACTCCCGAAGTGATTGAGTATAATGAGAAGAAGAACGAGTGCTACCAGAAATATACTCAGTACGCCCCCTATCAAATAGAGCGCGTGGAGATTCCGTTCGCCGGCAAGTCGCTGCCCGCCTATTTCCATCGGCCGCGTGGTGCAGCGGCGGGCCCGATGCCGTGCGTGCTCGCGCTCGACGGGATGGACGGCTTCAAGGAGATGATAGTCTCAATGTACGGCGACAAGCTCCTGGAGCGCGATATCGCGATCCTCGCCATCGACGGGCCGGGGCAGGGTGAATGTTGCGTACGCGAGATTCATTGCGGCGAGACCAATTTTATCGAGGCCGGACTGGCGGCACTCAAGTGGATTCGCGGACGCAGCGAGATCGATCCGGCGCGGGTGGCGATCCAGGCCGTCAGCATGGGTTCGTTCTGGGCGACCCAGGTGGCAAGCGCAGATGATCGCTTGAGCGGCTGCAGCGTCGCATACGTCTGTCACGAACCGGGAATGAATACTATTTTCAATTTGGCTTCGCCGACCTTCAAGCTACGTTATATGTATATGGCGGGCTACGGTAACGAAGAGCAGTTCGATAGTTTCGCGGCCAGGCTCAGCCTGATGGAAATCGCGAGCCGGGTGAAATGCCCGTATCTCGCAATCGCGGGCGAGGACGACGAGCTGAGTCCGATCGAGTATACCTACGAGATGATGGATAGAATGCGCTGTCCAAGGGAATTGCTACTCTACCAGGGCGAGCGGCATTCGCTGCACGCCACGACGGCGACCGCATTGGGACCGAGCCCGCACACATACAGCGCCGACTGGCTAGTCGATCGGCTCGACGGCAAGCCGATGGAAACCCGCGACCTTTACGTTGACCTCGCAGGCCAGGTTCACGAGAGCAAATGGGGAGAGCGGCGGAAGGATTCGCCGAAGTGAGATCGTCAGTCGGGAGGACTGCGCAATGTTCATGCATAACGCGTGGTATGCCGCGGCCTGGACCAGCGAGCTGGGGCCGATGCCGATGGGCCGTCGGATTTGCGATCATCCGGTGGTGCTCTATCGCCTCGGCGACGGTACGCCGGCCGCGCTCGAAGATCTGTGTTGCCATCGGCTACTGCCGTTGTCGCATGGGCGAGTCGAGGGCGACTGGCTGGTCTGCGGTTATCATGGCCTGACGTTCGATCGAAGCGGCCAATGCGTGCGCATCCCGAGCCAGCAGAAGCCGGGTGCACGGGCGCGCGTCCGTAGCTATCCGGTGGTCGAGCGCCATCGCCTCATCTGGCTATGGATCGGCGATCCCGCGCTGGCCGATCCCGACCAGGTTCCCGACCTGCACTGGAATGATGCGCCCGGATGGGCCTTTGTCGGCGAGATGCTGCCGATGGCGTGCGATTATCGGCTGGTGATCGATAACCTGCTCGATCTCACTCACGAGACCTATATTCATCCGACCACGCTCGGCCACGACCTGAAACCGGGCACGCCGATCGAGACCAGTTCCGATGCGCATAGCGTGACGGTCTCGCGCTGGATGCTCGATCATCAACCGGCGCCCTTCTGGAGCAGCATGATCGAGCGCGCGCGCGGCTATCGCGGGCAATGCGATCGCTGGCAGATCGTGAAATTCGTGCCGCCCTGCAACGTTGTGCTGGATGTCGGCGTGGCGGAGGCGAACAGCGGCGCGCTGGAGGGTAATCGCACCAAGGGTATCACCGGACGCCAACTGAACTCGCTCACGCCGGCGACCGCGACCACCTGCTGGTACTTCTGGTCGCTGGCGCGCGATTTCGCGATCGATGATCAGACGCTCACCCGCGACCTGCAGGCAACCGTGACGCGGATTTTCGCCGAGGACCAGATCATCATCGAGGCCCAACAGCGTTCGATGCTCGAGAACCCCGATGCCCGGACCATCAACATCAATCTCGATGCCGCGTCGATCCGAATGCGCCAGATGATCGAATCGCGCAGCGCCGCGGGCCGTACACAGGCCGCCTGAGCGCGGATCGCCCGCTACTTGATGGCTTGCGGGTTGACCGGCGAGCCGACGGCGCCCGTGATCGGCAGCGGCGGCGCGACGAACATGAATTCGTAAACGCCATCGGCCGCGCAATCCTCACCGAGCGCCTCCATGTCGAAGATTTCCCCGACCAGCAGCCCGATGTTCGGGATCATCACCTGATGCAGCGGCTGAAATGCGTCGGGCAGCTCGTTGGGCCGCACCTCGCAGCCCCAGGTATCGCTCGCGATCGCTGCGATCTCCGTCCGATGGAGCCAGCCGGCGGTGTAAAATGACAGCCCCGGCGCGTCGCCGGCCGCGAACGTGCCCCAGCCGTGTTTCTTACCGTGGCCGAGCTGTCCGGTCCTGAACAGCACGGCATCGCCGCGGCCGATCTTGACCTTCTCGCGCGCCGCGCATTGCGTGAGATCCTCTTCGGTGATGGGATAGCCGGGCTTCAGCGCCTCGACTCCTTTGAAGCGCGCGATATCGAGCAGCACGCCGCGCGTTACGATGCGGCTGGACATCTGCTCGATGCCATTGAGCTCGGCGCCGCGGCTGGTGACTCGCGCCGCGTCGTAGCCATTCCACATCTTGGCGTTGTCATAGATGTGAGCGAGCGCGTCCCATTGCGTCCCGCATTGCAGGAACATCGAGACGAAGTCGTCGGCGGCGCCGATCCCGTGCGGCATCTCCTGCTTGCCGGACGCCGCATCGGTGCCGGTCAGCACGAAGGTGTGCACTGGGTTGACGCGGCCCCATGCTCCGGTCTGCGGGCCTTTGTCGTCGAACGGCAGCGCCACCGAGATGACCTTGCCGTGGCGCACCAGCCGCGATGCCTCGATAATCTTTTCGCTGGTGATGTAGTTGAGCGTGCCGAGCTGATCCTTCGCACCCCACTTGCCCCAGTTGCGATACTTTCGTGCCGCTTCTTGGATGATCTCGTCCGTTCGGGCCATCGAAATATCCTCCCCGATCGCTTTTAGTTGAAACTACCGGCCGGATTTATTCGCGCGTTCAAGGCGGCTCCTGGATGCCGCGATTGAAGCGCGCCGCCAGCTTGCGCCATCCGACTACGATCGCGTCAGTCTTGCATAGCTGCTCTTCGTTCCAGCCGTCCATGTTGCGGTAGAACGGTTCCATCGCCTCGCGTGCGAAGAGATCGTGATTGTTGAAATCGTAGAGCCCGAGCGGTTCGAAGAAGTTGGTATAACGAAACTCGGCTTCCTTGCGATCGTCTTCGCTCTCGCAATGCCCGACGATGATCTCCCAATACTCATGGGTCTGGTCATCGATCGGGACGTAGAACTCGTACTGCGCCCAGTTCGGCGCCGGCCAGTGCTCGACCAGCAACACGCCCGGCACGAACATCGACGTCCGAACGTAGTATTGCTTCTTGCCCGGCGTCTGGATGTTCGCAAACTCATTTTTGTAGATCGGCTTGTAGAACTCGGTCCGGTTATACATGTTCATGATGCCCTTGGGACCGCCCGGCTCATCGATTACTTCGATTGCTCTCGGGTCCACCGGGTCGTAACCGAGCACCAGCGCCATGTCGGTAGCGGCCACGATCCGATTGTCGTAATGGATCAGCACATGGCCCGGGTCGAAGCCGTTTTCCACCGCCAGGCGCCAGTTCGATTTTCCCGTCCGATGGATTCCGCGCACGAACAGGTTGTCGTCCAGCAGATATCCGACCGGCCGTCCGGTCGGATCATCCGTGATACGAATTGGCAGGTCGGCCTCGATCGGCGGCACGGGCCGGTAATTCTCGTCGCCGACGAACACGAAAATCATTCCGTTGCGCTCGAAGGTCGGATAGGTGCGAATCTTGATGCGGCCAATCTGCGCATCGTCGGGCGAGGCGAGGATGGTCTTGAGCACCCCGTCTTCGAGTCCGTACGTGAAGCCGTGATACCAGCAGGTTAGATGCTCGTCAGTCAGGCACATCGATTTTTTCGAGATCCGGACACCCCTATGGGCGCAACGGTCGGCCAACGCGTAGACTTTGCCCTTAGCGCGGCGCAACGCGATCACATGGCCTGCGATAGTCACGCCCTTCACAACGCGGTCCGGCAACTCGTGACTGAACAGCGCCGGATACCAATGATTCTTTAGACCCCAGGCCGCCTCCAGGTAGGGTTGATACTCACGATTTGTTGATCCCGCTTTGGCGCCGATTCTGGTTGCGGCAGTTGCCATCGTCTGAGGCTCCTCGCAATCCGGGTGGCCTGAACTTACACCCAACCGGCCCCGAGTTGGGAGTGTCGGCCGCGATTGCGCCAGTCGGCGGGTCCATCGTAAACTGCGGCGCTCATGGCGGAAATTCGGGCGCGCGACCAGCCGATTTCAACCCCACGCCTTGCGTGAGCGATCAATGGAGGAAGGCTGATGTCAGAACAGAACAAAGAATTCTACCGGCAATTTATCGATCGAGTGCTGAACCGCTGCGAACTTGCCGCGGTCCCCGAATACGTGGCGTCCGGATTTATCGATCACCGCTACCCGGGGCAGGATGGCATCGCGGGCACGCAGAAGTTTATGGCCTACGTCCACGCGGCGTTTCCCGATATCCATTTCAAGGCCGAGGACATCATCGCCGAAAACGATCGGGTCGTGGTCCGCTTCAGTATCGTTGGCACCCACAAGGGTGAGTTCCAGGGAGTCCAGCCGACCGGCCGCCAGGTGCGATGGTCGGGTATCAATATCGCGCGCCTCGCCGACGGCAAGTTCGTCGAGCTGTGGGGCGAGGGTGACATGTTCGGGCTGATGCGCCAGTTGCGCGGCGAGTAAGATGAGTCACTGATCGATACTGGCGAAGAACGGTGCATGGTGGTAATTCCTTATAGGAACAGCTACCCCGAAAGTGGGGCAAACGTCCAAACAAAGGAGCGTCCAGTGAGGAGAAGTCACCGTGGGATCGTCGCCGGGGTGTTGATGGCAGCCATGCTTTGCTGCGTGCCAGGCGCACGTGCACAGGAAGGGGGCGGCGCGGCACCGACCGAATCGGGCGGAGGCAGCAAAGCCACGGTCAGGGTGGGCTATCTGACCTGCCATGTGGCCTCGGGATGGGGCTTTATCTTCGGCTCATCGCGCAAGGTCAAGTGTGCTTTTTCGATGAGCGGCAGCAGCCAAGGATATACCGAGTACTACACTGGAGCGATCACCAAATTCGGCGCTGACATTGGCTACATGCAATCGGCCGTAATGCTATGGACCGTCGTCGCTCCGACTACCAACCTTGGCGAGGGTTCGCTGTCCGGCCATTATGGCGGCGCAACGGCCAGCGTAGCGCTGGGCGTCGGCGCAGGGGCGAACGTGCTGGTGGGCGGATTCAAGCATTCGATCGCGCTCCAGCCGGTCAGCATCGAGGGCCAGACCGGCCTCAACGTGGCAGCTGGGGTCGTCCAGTTGACGCTGAAATTCGACAAGCGAAAGCCGCCCAAGTCGACTTCGCAAATGTAATATGGGTCTGATGATTGAAAGCGCGGGGCCGCCGGATGATGTCCGGCGGCCCCGTTTTTTGGTTTCCGGCCGCAGATCGCTCCCGCCCGGCTATTTCCAGAACTGATGCGCCAGTTCGGCGACCATCGTCAGCTTCGATTCCTGGGTCTCCTCACTGATCGGATTGCCTTCCCACACGGTTCCGAAGCCGCATTGAGTTGAGAGCGCGAGCTGCTCGCGCGGAAAGTAACGCGCCGCTTCTTCGATTCGTTTGATCAGTCCGTCGCGAGCTTCCAGACTTTCGTGCTTGGTCGAGACGATGCCGAGTACCACGACCTTATCGGTCGGCAGGTCGCGCAACGGTTCGAAGCCGCCCGAACGCCAGTCGTCGTACTCGAGTAGAAAAATGTCGTAGTTGCGCGCGCGCTTGAAGGCCTCCTTGGAGATCCCTTCGTAGCCGCCCTCGCCGATGTAGTAGCCCTGGTTGTTGCCGCGGCATAGATGGAGCCCGAAGGTGACGCCGGGGACGCTGGCCACCGAATCCAGGATCTCCATGCCTTCGGTCGCGAGCCGATCGGGATCCATCCCGCGTTCGCCAAAGTCGGCGCGCCGCCGTTCCGGATCGCACAGCATCCCGAGTTCGGGCGCATCGATCTGAATATATTCGCATCCCAGCCGCGCCAGCTCTTCGGCATCCTGACGCACCAGGTCGGCCGCGTCGCGAAACAGGTCGAAAGGATTCGGGTAAGCGCGCTGCGAATATTCGGGGGAGTAGCGTAAGGCCATCATCAACGGGCTCGGCAGCGTAATTTTGAGCGGCTTGCGGGCCCGCGCCCGCGCATAGATGAACTCCTCGAGCGCGGGCGAGCGCTTGCGGCTGATCTTGTCGACCACCGCGAGCTGCACCTGCATCTCGATCTCCTTGCCGCGCTCGTCCTCGGAGTCGCGGCGGCGCCAGGTGCGCTTGAAGGCCGGGATGACCTTGACGCCTTCGAGCACATCGCTCAGCGGCGAGATGAAATGCGTGCGACGCATCTCGCCGTCGGTCACCACGTCGACGCCGGCCGCCTCCTGCAGCGCGATCGCCTGGTCGACCGCGCGATCCTCTGCTCGTTTGAAGCCCGCCGCGCTCAAGCGGCCCGCCTCGAAATCCTTACGCGCCTCTTTCAGATAGCCGGGACGCAGCAGCGAGCCGATTACATCTGCGCGATAACCAACCGTCATGGCATGCTCCTTCGATTCGCCGCGAGCGAATGAGACTCTAGATATAGCGCGGATTATAGAACAACCCTGATAGCTCGCAAGAAACCCGCGCGCTAGAATCGTCCGGCACGTCATATCTGCGCGCAAAAAGGAAGCTCCGATGATTCTCAAGGTCGCTCGTCTCGGCCATCCGGCAGTCCGCACGGCTGCCCAGCCGGTTGCCGCCGATTCGATCAAAACCCGCGATTTTCAGAAGCTGCTCGATGACATGGTCGAAACCATGCACGAGTATCATGGCGTTGGCCTCGCCGCTCCGCAGGTCCATCTTGCACTGCAGCTCGCCGTGCTCGAGGTCGAGGGTAATCCACGCTACCCCGACGCGCCGCCGGTGCCGCTCACCTACCTGATAAACCCGGTCGTGACGGTGCTCGATGACACCAAAATCGAAGAATGGGAAGGCTGTCTCAGCATCCCGGACCTGCGCGGCGTGGTTCCGCGCTACACGCAGATACGTGTGACCGCGCTCGGCCGCAACGCCGAGCCGCTCGATTTCGTCGCCGCGGATTTTCACGCCCGCGTCATCCAGCACGAGACCGACCATCTGAAGGGCGAGGTCTATCTCGATCGAATGGCGGGGATGCGTACGCTGAGCCACCTGGCGGAATGGCAGCGCTTCGTGATCAACTCGCGCGGCTGATTATTATCGCGCCGGCTTCAGTCGACCCGTTCGCGGATCGCCGGTCGGCGGCTCAACAGATAGAGCGCGACCGCGATCGCGAGAATCGCGCCGGCGTTTGCACCCAGGTCAATCATCGCCTCGCGAAACTTGTCGGCTGAAAGGCGCTCGCCCGCCACGCTCATCTGCGCGCCGATTGCCAGGATGCGCCGCGTGGCCGAGATGGCTGCGATGAACAAAAATGGCTGTAGCGACGTACCGCGTTCCTTCAGGTAGGAAAGCACGGTGCGTAGCACCTCCATGATGATCATCACCAGCAGCAGATCGTTCACCAGGGTCACGATCGCGAGGGCGAAGCCGGTCTCGCGCAGGGCGGCGGGGAACGCAATCAGGCTGTAAGCGAGCATCCCGAGCGCGGCGACAAGGAAAACCACTCCGACCAGCGCGTAAACTATCGCGTCAGCGGATTCGAGCAGCGGCACCAGCGTTTCGTGAACCCGATGTGCGCCTGAGGGCGGATGATGAGGAGCAGCGGGCGATTCCATCCTGCGCATCATACGCGCGCGCTCGAAACTCCAGCAATGCCCGGTTTGCGATGAAGTCGCCTCGTGGCAATCGCACGGGGCAGATCAACGACCTTCACTTCGGTGGATACGGGAGAACGGGCATCTCGGCGGCTTTGCCGGTCAGGCGCGACTTCGCGATCGCTTCATTGAGCAAATTGTTTTCGGCCGCCAGCCGGTTCTCCTCTTGCTGGACGGTGGCCAGCTTCGAGTTCAGATCGCTGTTCTCGCTCTGCGTGCGGTTGAGCTGTTGCTGGAGATCGCTAATCTGCTTCTGCTGGAAGTCGGAAGCCGCCTGCTGCTTCACCGACCATCGCCAGCCGATAACACCGGCGATAATCGCCACCACGACTGCGCCTATGATCACCCGCATCATCGCAAGCGAGATCATAGCCGCCGATGCGGCTGTCGCCAAGCCAGCCGCCGCAATCGCCTTCGCGCGCCGTTCCGGTTAAGATTTTGCCGCCATGTCCACCCGCGCAGAAAGCGTCCCGCAACGCACGATGTTGGTGACCGGAGGGGCCGGGTTTATCGGGTCGCATCTGGTGGATGCGCTGGTGGCGCGCGGGCTGAGCGTACGCGCGCTGGACAACCTTGCGGCCGGACGGCGTGAAAATCTGAATCCGCGCGCCGAGTTCGTGGCCGCCGATATCCGGCATCCGGAATCGATCGCCGCAGCGTTCGCCGGAGTCGAGTGCGTCTTTCATACGGCCGCGCTGCCGCGCGTGATGCTGTCGATCGACGATCCGCTCGCGACCCACCTGACCAACGTCGATGGGACGCTCAACGTCCTGATCGCGGCGCGTGATGCCGGAGTGCGGCAGGTAATCTATTCGGGATCGTCTTCGGTGTATGGCGATCAGGCCACGCTGCCGCTGATCGAAAGCATGACGCCGAATCCGCTTAATCCGTATGCGCTGCAGAAGCTGGTCGGCGAGCAATACTGCCGCATGTTCCATCGGCTGTTCGGTCTGGAGACCGTCGCGCTGCGCTACTTCAACGTCTATGGGCCGCGGATGACGAGTGAGGGGGCCTACGTCACGGTGCTGGGAGTCTTCATGCGTGCGCGCCGCGAAGGCCGCGCTCTGCCGATTCACGGTGACGGCGAACAGACGCGCGATTTCACCCACGTTCGCGACGTGGTGCGGGCGAATCTGGCCGCGATGGACACCCGGGTCGGCCAGGGGCGCGTGCTCAACGTCGGCAGCGGACGCAGGATAAGCGTAAATCGGATCGCGGCGCTATTCGGCGGTCAAACGGTCCATCTTCCGACGCGTCCCGCCGAAACCCGCGATACGCTAGCCGATCTCACCGAGGTCAAGCGGGTGCTCGGCTGGACCCCGGAGATTGATAGTGAAGCCGGGATGCGCGAGCTGATCGAGGCGACCGCCTGAGCTTATCGATCACGTCGGTTGCGGAAAAATTCGCGCATCAGCGCGGCGCACTCCTGCGCCATCACATTCCTGACGATCTCGATGCGGTGGTTAAGCCGTCCGTCCCGTCCGATATCGTAGATTGAACCGGTCGCGCCGGCCCTTTCGTCAACCGCGCCGAAACACAGCCGCGCGATACGCGCATTGATCGCGGCGCCGATACACATCACGCAGGGTTCGATCGTGACATATAGGGTCACGTCGGTCAGGCGATAGGTCCGAAGCTCGCGCGCCGCCGCGCGTAGTGCAAGCACTTCGGCGTGCGCCGTCGGATCGTCGAGCGCGATCGGCCGATTGTGGGCGGCCGCGACGACGGTTCCGCCGACCGTGACCAGCGCTCCAATCGGAACCTCGCCCGCCGCGGCGGCGCGCCGTGCCTCGACCAGCGCCAGCGTCATGAAATCCATGTCGTTGCGATCGGCCATGCAGATGCTTCGCGCTAGCATAGCGTATTGCGAGGTGCCGGTTTGCGATATTCTCGTAAGGGGTTTCTGGGATGGTGGAACTGAAGGAGATTAGCCCGAGTGAGCTGAAGGAACGCCTCGACCGAGGCGAGCGTCCGGTGGTTATCGATGTACGCGAGGCGGGCGAGATTGCAATCGCGCCGTTCCCGGGAAGCCTGCATATTCCGATGGGCGAAATCACCGGACGGCTGGCCGAACTTGATCCCGACGCCGAAACTATCGTCGTCTGCCATCATGGAATCCGCAGTGCGCAAGTCGCAGCGTACTTGGTGCATACGGGCTTTAGGCGGGTGCTGAACCTGTCGGGCGGTACCGAGGCGTGGGCGATGACTGTGGATCCACAGATGCCGCGCTACTGAGCGTTTTCCGGACCGGTGGCACGATGGCATTTCTAGCCGCTGCGATTCAGATGAATGGTGGCCCCGACAAGGCGGCTAATCTCCAACGCGCCGAGCGTCTGATTGGCGCGGCCGCCCGGCGCGGTGCGGAGTTCGTCGCATTGCCTGAGGTTTTCAGTTGGCGCGGCCGTCGCGACGACGCGCCGGCGCAGGCCGAAGATCTCGATGGTCCGACGCTCAGCTTGATGGCGCGACTCGCGCGCGAACATCAACTCTATCTGCTGGCCGGATCGATCTATGAGCGTGTGCCCGGGCAGACGCGTTCGCATAATACCTCGGTCCTGTTCGGACCCGACGGCGCGCGCCTCGCCATCTACCGTAAGATCCATCTGTTCGACGTCGACCTGCCGGGCCGTGTGACGGTCCGCGAATCCGACGCGATGCAGCCCGGTGCGGAGGTGGTTTGCGTCGACACGCCGCTGGGCGGGGTCGGTATGACGATCTGCTATGACCTCCGGTTTCCGGAGCTTTACCGCAAGCTCGCTTTCGCTGGGGCCCGCATCCTGACCGTGCCGAGCGCTTTCACTTTTCCTACCGGCGAGGCGCACTGGGAGGTGCTGATTCGGGCGCGCGCGGTCGAGAACCAATGCTACCTGGTCGCGCCGGCACAGTTCGGTCCGAATACGCACGGCTTCGCCGATTATGGCAACTCGATGATCGTTGATCCGTGGGGACGGGTGCTGGCGCGGGCTGCCGATCAGGAGGATGTAACGGTGGCGCCGATCGATCTCGATTACCTCGAATCGGTCCGCCGCAATCTGCCGGCGCTTTCCCATGCGCGGCTGCGCGGCAGCCTCTAACCGGAAATCAGGTTCAGGAGAACATCTGCGGTTCGCGTGAGCCGAGCCATCCCAGGCCGCGATAAACGTAATGTATCCCTGACAGCGCCGTGACGCCGACGGTCGTATAAAGCAGCGCGTACCAGTAGATCGGCGAGTAGTTATCGAAGCTAGTCAGCGCGCCGATTACGCATACCAATTGCAGCACCGTGCTGGTTTTTCCGATATAACTCGGCCTCACTGGCATCCGTTCGCCGGTGAAGAACGAAATCATGAAATAGCCGAAGACGATCACCACGTCGCGGATTATGACTACGCTCAGAATCCAGCCCGGGATGATTTCTTGAATCGTCAGCACTACGAACGAACTGAGCAGCAGGAGCTTGTCGGCGAATGGATCGAGGAATGCGCCCAGCTCGGTACGCGTGCCCGACCATCGCGCGACCGTGCCATCCAGTGAATCTGTGATACCGGCCAGGACGATCAGGTAGAGCGCATAGGTGAAGCGATGTTTGGTCAGCAGCGCGAGGAAGACCGGGACCAGGAACAGGCGGCCGAGCGTGAGCAGATTCGGCGTCTTGAGCAGTTGGCCGAGCGAGGGTTGGCTCTTGGACAGCGCTGGCGGCTGAACCGAATGCAATGAGGGTCTGGCCATGGTCTTCGCTCAGCTCACAATTTGCGCACGCCGCAGCCGTCCGGCCACCGGCGCGCTCACGACCGCGCGCATCGATACCGTCCCATCACAATACTCTTCGCTGAGTACCTGCCCGTCGCGCCGCGCCAGCGCGACCAGGTCACCCCGCGCCGCCGGCAGCGTCACCCGCACCTCCTGGCGCTGAGCCGCAAAAAAGCGCGCCATCCGCTCGAGCAGCTCCCCGAGACCATCACCTCTTAGCGCCGAAACGCTTACCGTATCAAGTCCGCGCGGCGCCATCGCGCCGTCGCCCATCCGGTCGATCTTGTTCATCACCAGCAGCCGCGGCGTGGCGCCGGCGCCGATCTCCTCCAGCACCTGGTCGACAATCTCCATCCGTTCGGCACGTAGCGGTGAGCTGGCATCGACGACGTGCAGCAGCAGGCTGGCGGTCCGCACCTCTTCGAGGGTGGCCTTGAATGCCTCGACCAGCGTGTGCGGCAGCCGATGAATAAACCCGACCGTGTCGGCCAGCATCACCTGGATTCGACCGGGCAGCACGAGCCGGCGGACGGTCGGGTCGAGCGTCGAGAACGGCCGATCGGCGGCTTCGACGCCGGCGCCGGTCAGCGCGTTCATCAGCGTGGATTTGCCGGAATTTGTATAGCCGACCAGTGCGATGGCGGGGTAGGGAACTTCGAGCCGGCGGCGGCGCTGGATTGTGCGGGTTCGTTCGACGCCGCGCAGGCGGTCGCGCAGCCGCGCCAGCCGTTCACGCACGCGCCGGCGATCGACCTCGAGCTGGGTCTCACCGGGCCCTCGGGTGCCGATGCGCCCGCCCGAGCTGCCGGCTCCTCCGGTCTGCCGCGACAGATGGGTCCATTGCCGCGTGAGCCGCGGCTGAAGATAGCTGAGTTGGGCTATCTCGACCTGGAGCTTGCCTTCGAGCGTACGCGCCCGCTGGGCAAAGATATCGAGGATCAGCTGGCTGCGGTCAATGACCCTGAGATCGAGTTCGCGCTCGAGGTTGCGAGCCTGCGCAGGGCTGAGTGCGTCATCGAAGATCGCGAGCGAGGCGCCGCTTTCATGCGCGAGCGAGCGCGCCTCGGCGGCCTTGCCGCGGCCAACGAACGTGCGCGGATCGATTTCCTTGAGCTTCTGACGAACGGTGGCGGTGATGGTCGCGCCGGCGCTCTGCGCCAGCGCCTTTAGCTCGTCGAGCGAGTCGTCGGCGCGAAAACTGCCGTCGCGCTCCAGCTCGACGCCGACCAATACGGCGCGCTCGTGATAATCGGAATTGGAATTATGCGGCAGGTCCAGGGCGTCCTCTTCACTATCCGTTCGAAAAATCCTAGCAGAAAACCGCCCTCACAGAAAAACCCGAAGTCGCGCGGCCCATCTATGGAAACTTGAGTTGAGGCGCGGAGCAGGATGACGCCGCGACTTTTTGCTTGAAAAGCCCCGTCTATCATTCTGAGCGCAGCGAAGAATCCCGGGATTCTTCACGGAGCCTGCCCTGAATGGAGATGAAAGCCAGACTCCGTTCAGAATGACGAAATCATTATCCCGAGGGCTTCGCCACGACGCACGGGCGCTCCGATCCAACAGCTCGAAGGCTCGTGCAGAGCTCGCTTAGCGGATAGTGAGCGAGTCGGCCTCGAGGATCTGTTCCAGCCCGGCGACGAAAGCATCGTCCGGCGTGACGCGGAAACTGTCGCCCAGCAGGAAAACCGCCTCGCGTTCGCCCTCGAGTTCGAGATGGAGATAGGCGAGCGCCTTGCCGCGATGGCCTAGCAGCAGGGTCTTGAGCGCATCGAGTGCGCCATTTTCGAGCTGCTCGCGCCGGGTATGAATATGCACCTCGCGGACCGCGGCC
>DATJRJ010000021.1:0-13970 GCA_035504735.1 Binataceae bacterium (SeqCode) | reverse complement strand
ACGGCGAGCGATTCGACGATTTTCTTATGCCAGTAACTGGCCCAGCCCTCGTTCATGATCTTGGTTTCCATCATCGGGATGAAGTACTTGGCTTCCTCGTCGACGATGGTCAGCAGATCCTTTTCCCAGGCGGCCAGAAACGGATTGTTATCGCGGATGAAGAGCAGCAGGTCCTCATCGGGCTCCAACGGCACCTTGTGAACGTCGGGTTCCTGGAACGGCTGCGGGCGGTGGATTTTCTTGAACGGATCGTTGCGGGGCTGCGCGGCTTCGATTGCGCGGCGCACCTGCTCTTCGCGCGGGACCTTGCGGATCGCGAGGTTGCGGCGGCATTGCCATGACAGCGCATGGGCGGCGTCCATAATGCGCTCGACCGAGTCGACTCCGATCGACGGATCTTCGGTGTAACGGCGCACACGAATCGCATGGGCCTTGAAGGTCTCGACCGTGAGCTCGGCGCGGGTGGTGCGATAGGTAAAGTTGTTCTTGAAGAAATCGTTATGGCCGTAAACGTGGGCCATAGTCAGAATTTGCAGCAGCAGCGTGTTGTCGCGCATCAGGTAGGCGATCGCCGGGTTGGCGTTGATCACCATCTCGTACGGCAATCCGCTGACCCCATGATCGTAAAGCGTTTTGAGCTTCTCGTAGCTCTTGCCGTACGACCAATGCGGGTAATGCGAGGGCATCCCGGAGTAGGCCATGTAGCCGAGCATCCCGGTATGGTCGCAAATCTCGAATTCCTGGGGATAACAATCGAGTCCGAACTCGGCGACCTTGTCGCGAATCTTGGTGTCCCACTCGATCAGGTCTTGCAGCTCGTAGTTCGCCATCGGACACGCGCCCTCGGCGCTCAGGCCGATTCCTTGATCCGGTCCTTGGCCAGGAAGGCCTTGAAGGACGGCCAGATGTCTTCTTTGCGTTCGATCAGAACGGTATGGAAGTTGGGCGCTTCGAGGCGCCGGAAGATGTTCAGCATCGAGGATTCATAATAGCGCGAGCCGAGCGGCTTGATCTCGCCATAGCCGAACAGGTTGCAGAGCTCCGCGAGGTCCTCCGCAGCCCGCAGCGCGGCCGGATTGTCGGAGTCGAAGTTGTCGCCGTCGGAGCAATGAAACGCATAGACGTTCCACAGCGACGGATGATAGCGCTCGGCGATGATTTCGAGCGCTTTCTGATAGCCCGATGAGATAAAGGTGCCGCCCGATTCGCCTTTGTGGAAGAACTCCTCTTCGGTGACCTCGCGCGCTTCGGTGTGATGGGCGATGAAGACGATTTCGACGTTGCGATAGCGCGTCGAGATAAACTGGTAGAGCAGGAAGAAGAAGCTGCGCGCCAGGTACTTCTTCATCGTGTCCATCGAACCCGAGGTGTCCATGATGCAGATAACGACCGCATTGGACTCCTCGCGGACGTCGACCTCGATATGCTTGTAACGGAGATCGTCCTGATGGAACGGGAAGCGGCGTTTGGCGTCGAGCTCGACGCCCGCGGCCTTGGCGTCGGCGCGGTTCTGGGTGCTGCGGATGCTCGCCAGCTTGCGCATCACGCGTTGGCGGGCGGTGCGGCGCTTGTCGAGGCGGACGCGGATGCCGACGTGGCGATAGCCCTTGCGCTTGGAAGCGTGGTCGGTCTCGATTTCGCGCAGCGCCCGGCGCTCGAGGTTGGGCAGTTCGAGATCCTCGAACATGATCTCGACCAGCTCTTCGAGCGTCACGTCGGTCTCGTAATAATCGACCCCGGGACGATCGCCCGCCATGTCGTCGCCCTGGCCCTTGCCCTCGCGCCCGGTCTTGCCGACCACCTGGCCGGGCTTGGTGTCGCCATTGCCCTGACTGGCGCCCGCGGCGTTGTCGCCGTAAACGAAGCGGTATTCCTTGACGCCGCGCAGAGGGACCTTGATCACGCGGTCGCGGTCTTTGCCGATGATCGATTCTTCGGCGATGATGTCGGCGATATTTTCGCGAATCGATTCGCGGACCTTCTGGCGATGGCGCAACCGGTCGCCGGCCGACCGGTCGGAGCGCTCCGCATCAGAGGGGCGATATTCGCGGAAGATACTGTCGGCCATATCGATTCCCCATCATCGCTGCTTTCCCCGACTCCGACTCTAATCCTACACTTCTTCTTGAGTCGGCCGAATATTCGGCGGTGTCATCGCGCAGCGGAGCATCTTAGCGAATCGAAGTTTCTCGCGGGTGACCTGCTGGCCGCGGATGATTGATTCGCGCTTTAGCGGCGGCCCCAAACGACCTAGCCCCTGTCCCCTTCCCTAAAGGGATGGGGAACCGCTCTCCCGCAATATTTGTGCGCGCCAAGCAAACAGCCTGCTGATGATCTCGCCACGAGGAAGCTCTATCAGCGGTTTCGAGCGCATCGCTTCGAGCATCCAGCTTTGAAGGGCGCCATTGCGTTGAGCGGTGTGATCGCAAAGAGCGCATTTAGCCTCAAACAAGTCGAAGGCCAGAAGATAATTCTCAGGAGTCCAAGTTTCGGTGATCGACGGGTCCATGATTCCGCTCAATCTTTCCACAGATTGTTGGCGGCGTACTTGAGCACTACGTCGACGCAGGATTCGCAGTAGCCGTTCTCGAGCAGGTTCTTCACCATCGCGTGATACTTGTCGGCCTGCTCCTCGTCACGGGTGCGCGCCTTGGTGATGATACGCGAGATGTCGCGCACCGAGCTCATCAGCTTCTTCTCGATCGCTTCCTTGAGCGGCTCGTAGCTGCGATAGCTGACCTTCTCGCCGCGCCGCGATGAGGCCCACAGGTACGCGATCACTTCCTGGCGGAAGCCGTCGGCGGCCGAGCCGATTATCGCGATCTGCTCCTCGATCGACTTGAGGAAGCCCTCATCGGGCGGCAGTTCCTCCTTGGTGTTGCGATCGCGAACTCTGGTCTTGTTGACGTACGCCTCGGCGTGGTCGAGGTAATTCTGGAACAGCGCCTCAGCCTGTTCCTGGTAGGAGTAGACGAAAGCCCGCGTGATCTCCTTTTCGAGCAGATCGAGATATTCCTTGTGCAGCGTATCCTGCAGGAATTCGAGATACTGCTTGCGCATATCGTCGGGCAGGTCGGCTTCCTTGGTCATCGAGATCAGCGCCTCACGGACGTTGATCGGATTGATGCAATTGCCCATCACATTGTCGGACAGCGCATTATCGAGCGCTTTCATGATGAAGCGTGTGGAGATGCCGTTCATGCCCTCGCGCTTGGTGTCTTCCTTGAGCTCCTGGACGTCGACCTTCTTGGTGCGCCCCTTCTCGACCACTTCCTCGCCGTTGTAGAGGCGCAGCTTGGTCATCAGATCGCATTTCGAGGTCGGCTCGAGTCGCGACAGAATCGCGAACATCGAAGCGAGTTCCAACGTGTGCGGCGCGACGTGAGCACGGAAATCCGAGTTGCGGATGATCTTCTGGTAGATCTTAACCTCTTCCGAGAGCCGCAGATTGTACGGCACCTTGACCACCACAATACGATCGAGGATCGCCTCGTTGGTGTGGTCGGCCTTGAACTTCTGCCACTCGGCCTCGTTGGAGTGCGCGACGATAGTAGTGTCGACGTAAACCATCCCGTGACGTCCCGGCGCCGGGATAACCTTCTCCTGCGTGGCGGTGATCATCGCGTGCAGGTACTCGGTCTCGTTCTTGAACACCTCGATGAACTCGACCATGCCGCGATTACCCACATTGAGCGCGCCGTTGAGCTCGAGCACCCGCGGGTCGCCCTCCGAATATTGATCGAGCTTCGAGATGTCCTCGGATCCGATCAACACCGAAGTGTCCTGGTTGTTAGGATCGACCGGCGGCACGACGCCGATTCCGATTCGGTTGCGCTTGGAGAAGCTGCGGGTCTCGATCGGGAACTCTTCGTAACGCTGATTGAACTCGACCTTGAGCCGATAGCGACATACCGGGCAGAGATCGCCCTCGATATGTACGCCCAGCATCTTCTCGAACTCGCGCCGCAGGTGGCGCGGTATCAGATGGAGCGGTTCCTCGTGCATCGGGCAGCCCTGAATGCTGTAAACATTCCCGGCCTGCTCCAGCCCGCGCTGAATCCGCTCGACCAGCGAGCTCTTGCCCGAGCCGACCGGACCCATCAGGTACAGCACCTGGCGGCTCTCTTCGCCTTTGAGCGAGGCGGAATGGAAGTAGCGCACGATCTGCGCGATGGTTCGCTCAATGCCGAAGAATTCGTCTGAGAAGAAGGTGTAAACCTTGACCGGCTCGTCTTTATACAGCCGTTTGGTGCGCGGGTCGTCGGTGCTTTGAATATCGCCTGTGCCGGACGCGATTATGAGATCGTAGATGCGCGCATGGGAGAGTTTCGAAACGATCGGGTCGGCCTTGGCCAACTCCAGGTATTCGAGGAGCGACCCTTGCCATTGTTTCGATTGACGAGCGGCCCGGTCTTCCTGAATCACTCGCGCGAAATCGTTCCCTTCCATCAGCCTGACTCCTTGGTCGGGTCGGAATTTTTCTTTTTTTGCTTTGGGTTTCGTGGCAGGCAGGCTTGCGCTGTTTTGTAGCAACATGCCTATAGCCACTATAACGGAAAATGCTGAGCACAGGCAATGCAACTATTCGCAAATTGGAAGCTACTTGGGGACACGTGAGTGAGTTTGTAAACAGGCATCATGTTCATTCATCTCCTCGCGAACGAGACTCACAAAACGCCCGCACGAATGGGTTCATCATAAAAACTCCAACGCGGCGATCGTCTCACCGATCCGGAGCTTCCCATTTTGAAGCACGATCCGGGCCGCGTAGATACGGTCGTCGTGCGCGAACGATACCCACCATCGCTCACGTACTGCCTCCGCGAGGTATTCAGCTTTGCGCTCCATAGTGGTGATCGCGTCGAGGTCATACGCCTGGTTCCACGGGCCGCCAAGATGCGACCGCGTGGGCACAATATCTGCCAGATGAGCGAAACATTCGGACCCCTCGCCGCGGACCACGACCACCTGATGATCCCTGGTGTGCCCGCCGGTGACCCGCGCCATGACCTGCGGAGCTATGGCCAAATCGCCGTCGATTGCCTCGATAGATTTGACGTTCGGAGCTAGACATTCTTCGACCTGATGATAAGCGGCGCGCAAGCGCTCATTTTTTGAGCTCTGCGCGATTTCGAGCTCGCCCCGTTGGATAAAAAGCCGCGCGCGCGGAAAGGCCGCTTCCAGCGTGCCTGACTCCCGCCGGCGCACGACTCCGCCGCAGTGGTCGAAATGAAGATGCGACAGCACAACCGCGGTGATGTCCCCGGGCTCCATCCCGATCGCGCGCAGACCATCAAGCATCCAGCCCTCGCCATGGTCGAAGATGCGGCGTTCCTTGTCGCTCAGCCGATTGCCGATTCCGGTATCGACCAAAATCGCGTCGGCACCCCGGATGATCAGCGGACAGGTGAGATTCAATCGGATGCGATTGAGCTCGTCGGGCGGATGATTCTTCTGCCAAAGTTCGCGCGGCACGACGCCGAACATGCATCCGCCGTCATTGCGCCAGAAGCCGTCGGTCAGAAAGACGATGCGATGTTCGCCGATTCTGATTTCCGGTGGATGTTCCATCGCGAATGTCCGCGCGAAATTATCAGCTTCCCGCCAGCCACAAGCCCAGCATCAGGGCGAGCGCGCCGCTGAGCGCCGTAACCAGGTGAAAACGCGCGAGGCGGCCGGTTTCAATAGCGTCCGCGCGCATCGCGCCTTCGCCTTCTATGCCGCCGCTCAGCTTCGCCGCGGCCCTGAACGACGCGTATAGCGCCACCGCCATTATGCCATAAAGCAGAACTTTGCCCTCGAGCAGATCGACGAACTCCGGCCGGAAATGAAAATCGGTGAGGCGCCCGGCCATCCAGATGTTGCCGAGGCCGCTCGTAATTACGACGACCGCAGCCACCAGTCCGATGCGATTGATCACCGGCGCCGCTCGGATCGCGAACTCGCGCCGCTCACCGCTTTCCGAATCGAGAACTGCAGCCGCCAGCACGAAGCATAATGCCGAGCCGATCCAGAGCGTGCCGAAGACCACATGAATCCATAGGAAAGTTCCACGCAACGTCATGGATCATAGCCGCTCGATCGATGGCAAGATGGTACCGGCCTCGAGCCCGGAATTCATCCGGTTGGGTTGTTCCGGGAAATTGCGCTAATTACTGCGCAGTCTTCGCGCGATCGTGCGCGATTACGAGATTGAACCTGCGCGGCGCCGAAGGGAGATGATCACGATGCTCGACCCATACATCGAGGCATGGAAGCTGCGCGAGATGGCTCGCAAGGGCGAGGTCCGTCCGCGCGAGATCGCCGAGTTCTTCCTGAAGCGCGTCGCCGATCTCAATTCCCGGCTCGGAGCGTTCTGGCTCGTCACGGCCGATCGCGCGATGGCCGACGCCGACCGCCTCGAGAAGCTGCCATCCGCCGCCCGCGCCGCGAAACCGCTTTACGGCATCCCCTATTCGCTCAAGGACATGACCTGGACCAAAGATTTCCCGACTACTTTCGGCTCCAGGAATTACGAAAACTTCATCGCGCCCGCCGATGCCGAAGTCGCGGTACGACTGCGCGAGGCCGGCGGTATCCTGCTCGGCAAGACCACGATGCCCGAGTTCGGCGGCCGTCCGACCACCGAGGGCGGCCTCCATCCTCCGGCGCGCAATCCATGGAATCCCGCTTACACCGCCGGCGGCTCCAGCGGCGGCGCCGCGGTGAGCGTTGCATCCGGGATGGCGCCGATCGCGGCTGGTACCGATGGCGGCGGATCGATCCGGATGCCGGCGTCGTGTTGCGGATTGGTCGGCCTCAAGCCGGCGCGCGGCCGTATCACGCAGGCGCCGATGCAGGGCGAGGCCTGGCACGGTCTCTCAACCAATTGCCCGATCGCACGCACGGTGCGCGACGTCGCGCTGATGCTGGACGTGATGGGGGGGCCGGTGGTTGGAGATCCTTATTGGGCGCCGCCGCCCGCCCATCCGTTCATCCGCGCGATCGATCGACGCCCGACCAAACTCAAGCTCGCCGCGATCGGCGAAAGCGCCGTAGCCCCGGTCGATGCCGAGGTGCGCAGTGCCTTCGATTCCGCCTGTGAGGCGTTCCAGGCGATGGGCCATACCGTCGAGCCGCTCAAGCTGGATCCGATCGCGATGCTGGGTGATTCGGTTGCGGCGGTGATCTGTGCAGGAGTCTCGAGTTATTCGGCAGAAGACCCCGAAAAAATCGATCCGATCGTGCGCAAGCTTTACGAGCGTGGACTTAAAGTCAGCGCGTCGGATTATGTCCGTTCGGTGCGCACCCTGCATAACGTCTCGCGCGAGATCGTCCAGCGGCTTGCTCCATATGACGCGCTTTTGACTCCGACGCTTGCCTGCACGCCCACCGAGCTCGGCCAAATGCCATCGGCGCCGGAGCGTTATACCGAGGAGCTGATGGGCTGGCTGATTTTCACTTCGCCGTTCAATTCGACCGGTCAGCCGGCGATTTCGTTGCCGAACGGATTCACCAGGAAGGGATTGCCGATCGGTCTTCAGATCGTGGCCGGACAGAACGACGAGATCGGCCTGCTCTCGATCGCGGCGGCATTCGAAGAGGCCCGTCCTTGGAAGGACAATCGCCCGCCAATCGGGTAGGGCCGAACGGGGCTACGGGCCGGACGGACCAATCGCGATTCCCGCCGAACCATCAAGTCCGGGCGATTGGCGCGATATTTCCGTGACCGTCGGCAAGGTAGGCGGCCTGCCTGAGGTTGCGCCGATTGAGGATGATTCGCGAGGCGTTCCCCCACCGAATCACGTTAGAATCTTCCTGAGACAATTCATAGCGCTAGCGTAAGATTGATAAAAGTGTTTAGCGCTCATTCTGCCGTACGTTAACATAGGCACGCTTCCTCGATACGCCCTTCGCCCTGGAAGGCCAAATTGCTCTGCGGATTGGCGAATGGGGCAAAAGGGGGTAGGGACTCATGACGATGGTTTATCGGGCGCGGTTGCGTTTGAAGTGTGGCGCTGCTGGATGATGAATACCGTCATATCCCAGGCATTGCGGAGGCCGGCGAGGAGCAACAAGGTTACGCCCAGCGCCAGGACCTCAGGGCCGAGCTTGATGCGAAGCAGCATTCCGATCGCCGCGACTGCGACCAGCAAATAGCCGGCGGTCGGCAACAGCGTGTACCAGAGACGGTCCGCCATATCGATCATCGCGAACAGACCGTGCGTGATCATCCTGAGCCATATCCATCCGCAGTAACCAAGTCCGGCCAGCCCGCCGCAGAACAGCAGAAACCCTGTCGAGTTTCCGGGTCCGCTCGGCGCGATCGCAATCAAACAGACGATCAGGATGGCCGTGAAGTGCACGATGGTGGGCGAGAGGAAAGACTGCATGCCGATCTTCCGACCGGCACTGAAGAATCCTGCTCCGATCGAAGCGGTGACGAAGGTCAATCCAACCAAGGTGGCCGAGGCGGTGCCGATGAGAGCGTAAAAGTCGTGCCATCGCGCCAGACTCTCGACCGGCCCCGCCATCGTGATCGAACCGCGCCGCCGCTCAGCCCGGCTGCTCGAAAATCGCCAACGCCTGTTGATGGTCCTTCAGCACCTGCTGCGCCTGCGCAGGTGTGATACGGCCGAAGCCGCACGGCGCCGCGATCTTGAAGCTCTTCAGATACTTGCGCGCCGCGGCGAGCCGCGGTTTGAAGCTTTCCATATTATGGATGAGGCCCAGGTATATTTCCGTCTCACCGACTTTCAGATCCCTCAGCATCGACGAATATTCGTCGTCAGTGCGGTTCATCGTGGGTAGATGTACGAAATCGACGTGCCGTTTCGATCTTGCGACCGCTTCGTTCAGGAATCTGACCTCGTTGGCGAGCGTAGTGGCCTGCACCGTCGGCCATCCGCCGAGCGTGCCATAGCAGGCGTGATAGCCGAGCTGCACTTCCTTTGGAATTGGTGCGCTCAGCCGGCCGAATTGGTCGACATAGCGGGTGAAGCGTTCCTCGGTGATCGGACCCAGCCAGGGCAGCCCAAATTCGATATCGACCGATTCGCAGGCGGCGTCCCATTGGATCGCGAGATCGCCGGGCGGAATATGCTCGACCATCGTGGCAATCTCGGCGAGCATCGCGTCTTCGTACGCGGGCTTGATCGCGTCCCACTGGCCGGGCTCGCGGAAATAGAGCGCCGTCGCACTTTCTGGCGTCGGCAGCGCGACCATGAAACGCAGGTCCGATGGCAGCACGCCTTCCTTCTTCAGGGTCTTGAAGACGAAGTAGGAATTGATCGCATCGCGCGCATAGCCCAGACGCCATCCGCGATCCGCGAAGCCGACCCGCTTGACGCCGGGTTTGACGCGGAACTGCCACTGATCTTCGAGGTTGCGTGGTTTCCAGCGCTCGACGCCATCATCGGGCTCAGGCCGTTTGACGGTCTCGATCTGCGGATGTCCGTTGAAGGTGCGATAGGCCTGGCCGTCGATCCAGTGCAGCCGATCGCCGACCTCGCCGTCGGGCAGATATTTGAGATGGGGAGCAAAGGTCTTGCCCCACGTCCTGAAGACTTCCTCGACCGTATTGCAGGGGATGCTTCCAACCAGCAGTAAATCCTTGGCCATCTTGTCGCTCCTCTAGCTCAGTTTGATGTCGATCCCCGCACCGCCTGATGTCCGGGAATGAGCGCCTCTGAATCCTAGCGCGGATAGAGTAGGAGAGGTAATCGGTTCCCAAACCCGCCGTCACCAGATTCAAGCGCGACACAGTATCGACCTTATCGTCGTACGGATGCCGCTAATCGCGCGATCGCAGCTCGCTCAACCTGGCAATCCGGTTGCCGATAAAGTTCCGGAATCGCTGGAAAGTCGCCAGGGTGAAAAGGGAAATGCGTTGTTCAAAAATGGAAGTCGAAAGATAGCCGTCGATATCAATCGGGCATAAAATGTGCTCAAATCATAAGTAGTTAATATGAAGCGCGCAGGTTCAATCTTCGGGTTCGTGGTGGCGCTCGCGATCGCCGTCGTGGCCGTCCCGATGGCGCTGCAGGCTGCCTCCGACTCGGACAGTTCCGCGCTTACCGAATATCTGCACAAACATCGCTTACCCGCGGTCGGGGCCCAGATATCTGTCGATGCCGATGGAGCGCGCAGCGTGATGCTTTACGGCTTTGTCGCCACCGAGCGGGGTTTCAGTGACGCGGAGAAGCGGACGCGCGATTACCTGCACGATCCCGACCTCCGAATCGTCAACCGTATCAAGATCGAACCTAGCTTGTTGGCGCTCAATCATAATGCATCAGAATCGGCGTCGAGCGCCGATAATCCGCCGGCCGATGAAGACGCCGCGCCACCGGTGGTCGCGGACAACAGTGCGCCCCCGGCTGACGTCGGTGACATTCAGCAGTACCAGGCGCAGGAGCCGGTCAACGATCCTTTCGCGGCGCAAGGTCAAGGCGGCCTCGGCCAAAGTCTCGGGAACGGCTCTTCACTGCTGATGCCGCTGTTCGGGGGCTTGCTCGCGTACGGCGTGCTGAGCAGTTTCAGTCCGTCGTATTATTCGGCACCGCCGAGCTACTATTATTCCCCGCGGCCGCCGGTCTATTACAATCCTCAGCCGTATCTGCCGCGGGCTCATCATAGTTCGTATGGGAATCCTTTCCCTTCGGGCGCTCCGCTCGCGCGGGCCTATACACCCGCGCCGGTCACCGCAGCGCCGCCGTCGCATTTCAGGTACGTGCCGCCTCCAAGCTTCTCGGCCCCGTCGCAGCATTGGTATTCAGGCGGATACCACGGCGGTGGTTTCGGCGGCGGCGGCTTCGGCTTTCATGGCGGCGGACACCGCTAATCATTTACATCTGCCTAATGCTTGAATGCGCGCCGCACCCTGCGAGCGCCGAGCAGTTCCTTCGCCACCAACAAACCAGAGGCGCCGTGCAGTCCCGGCCCCGGATGGGTCGATGCGCCAATATGGTAGAGCCCGCGAACCGGCGTGCGATGGCGCGGTACACCCGGGAGCGGACGAAAAATAAAAAACTGATTCGGCGTGCATCCGCCAGCATATGGATCGCCGCCGACCAGGTTGGGATTCGCGGCCTCCAGGTCGGCGGGCGAAAAAACGATCCGCTTTCGAATCGCGCCGGGCAGATTCGGAATTTGGCGCGCGAGCTTCGCGATCACGCGATCGGCGAAGCGCTCGCGTAGTTCCGGAGTCCAGGTGCCATTCGTGGATTGAATCTCGCCGGCTGCATCGCCGATCGGATGGTTCGGCATCTCCTGCATCTGGATCCAGATGATCCAGCTGCCGGCCGGGGCGCGCGACTTATCGATCGCCGTGGGCTGGCCCACAACCACCGTCGGGTCGGCGGGCAGCAGGCCGCGCTCGGCCTCGTTGACCGCGCGCGAAACGCCGTTGATACCGGCCGAGACGTGCACCATCGCGGTGCGCAGGAAGCGCTCATCGCCGCCGGGCCATTGCGGGGGCTCGGAAAGCGCCAGATGGATCTGCATATCGCCGCGTCCATAGCGAAAGCGATTGACACTGTCGGCGACCCAGTCGGGCACGACCGCGCGATCGAGCAGTTTTTGGTAAAGCTGATGCGGCGTGACGCAGCAGATTACAGCGCGTCGGGCCTGGAACTCGCCCGCCGCGGTGCGCACGCCGACCGCTCTTCCACCACGCACGACCACCTGTTCCACCGGTGCTTCGGTGTGCAGTTCCGCGCCCCGATCGCGAAGCAACTTCGAAAAGCCGTCGACCAGCCGGGCCGCGCCACCGCGCGGTATCGGCATCCCGATCAGCTCGAGCGTCACCGCGATCAGCGCGGTCATGAAGCCCGAGGTCGCGTTGTCGGGGCCGAGCCCGGTATGCAGTACCCACGGTGCAAGCAATCCATGAATCGCACTTGACTGGAAGTTCGACTCCAGCCAGTTGCGACTCGTGCTGAACAGTTCGCTGGTGAACTCCATCATCCCGCGCACACCGATCCGCCGCGTCGCCTTGGCTATGATTCCAAGCCCGGCCATCGACCACATCTCGGTCGACATCAGTCCAAAAGCGACGTCGGATCGTGCAATCAGCGCCGCCACCGCGCGATCCCAGGCAGCGCCATCGCCGGGGGCGAGCTGCTCGAAATGATCGTGATTCTTTTGATGGTCGGTCGAAATGAAAGCGGTGGTACCGTCGGGCAGCAGCCCGGCCGCAGCATACTCGCTATTGAGGTACTCGACGCCGCGCGCAGTAAGATCCTGCTTCAACAGGCTGTAACCCTCGCCCGCCACGAACAGGGGATGCCACGCCGAGTAAAGATCGTGGATAAATCCTGGCTCAGTAATTTCGCCGCTGCGGATATTGCCGCCCAACCAAGAGTTGCGTTCGATTACCCCGACGCTCCATCCGGCCTTGGCCAGGATCGAAGCGCCGATCAAGCTCGAGATGCCGCTACCGACGAAAATCGCATCATAGTTGGTGGCCATCAAGTCCCCTTTCGTGGTGGCCGCCTCCGGAACGCGGCTAACGGCACGCTTATCGCTCGACTAGTCAGTAGGTTCAGCCACGATTATGCAGTTCCATCGCCATCACATATTCTTTCATCAAGGTTGGCACTACTTTGGCGTCAAGACGGCCATATCCGCACGGCCCGGCGATTCCGAACGCCGGAATATATTTCTGGGCTTCCGTGATGCGGCGCCGATAGTCATTGAGATCGTCCATGTGATGGATAACGCCAAGGTAAAGCTTGGTATCGTTCAATTTCAAATCGTGCAGCGGCGCGAAATACGCAGTGTCAACGTGATCGAGAATCGGTATATGTACGAAATCGACGCGCCGCCCCGATCGCTCCAGCAGCGCATTGGTATAATCGATACAGGCACGGAGGGTCTTCGGACGTATCATCGGCCAATCGGTGAGATTTCCATAACATAGATGGTAGCCGAGCATCACTTCCTCCGGGATCGGTGGCGACAGATGTGCGGCCGGCGCTGCGTTCATTTCGAGGCCACCGTCTTTGGGCGCCCACGGCATCATCCCTTCGAGGATTCCGACCTCAACCGCGCAGTCCCACTGGATGGCGAGGTCTGCGGCGGGAATGGTCTCGAGCATCTTGGCGATTTCCGCGTTCAGCGCCTCTTCGACTCCGGGCGTCATCCGCGCGAAATCGTCGGGATTTCGGAACATCGAGCCGAATGCGCTGTAGGTGAACGGCAGGCAAACCTGGAAGCGCACGTCGGCGGGGATCGCACCCTTATCGCGTAGCGTGCGAAACACGAAGTAAGAATTGATGGCATCGCGCGCATAGCCGAGACGCCAGCCGAGATCGCCGAATCTGACGGTATTCACTCCCGGCCTGACCCGGAACTGCCAGATATCGACCAGGTCCTTGGGCTTCCAGTTCTCGCGGCCGCCGATGGGAGCCGGTCGGTTCACGGTCTCGATTTCGGGATGGCCGTTGTAGACTCGATAGCCCAGACCGTTGATCCAAAATGAACGATCGCCGACCTCGCCGTCAGGGATGCAGGGCAACCATCGGCCCAGCGTCGAGGCGCAGATCTGCATCACACTTTCGACGGTTTCCAGTGGCAGGCTGCCAACCATCAAGAGGTCTTTCGATGCCGCTTTGCTGGTCATGGGCGATTCTCCACGCGTCCCCTTATCTGCGAAAAAGATCAGCCTCGAGCGGATTAGCGAAACGCGGGCATAATGTATTCGGCGAAGTCGCGAAACACTTTGCGCTGGTAGTCGGCCGGCGGCAGCATGTTGATCTCCTGGAATCCCACGCGCTCCATCGCGCGGATGCGCTCGATGATCTCGTCGGGTTCGCCCGCGAGGCAGATCGCCTGAATGGCCTTGGGTGTCACGAAGCGGCGCTCGTCCGGCTGCAGAAAAGTGCAATGACCATCGTGAATCTGGCGGAAGCGCGCCCGCGGGGGCAGACTGTAGTTCGCAACCCGCTTGAGATAATCATCCCAGACGTCGGCGAAGAACGGCGGAATCA
>DATJRJ010000020.1:0-10221 GCA_035504735.1 Binataceae bacterium (SeqCode) | reverse complement strand
CGCTCCGCTCCAGGTGCTCGTCGGACGCGATCTCACGCGCAATCTGCTCCAGGCCTATCTCGGACGCCGCAGCGCCGACCGTGTCCTGAACGGCACGGTCCGCCGCGGGACCGGCGAAATGATCGAGGCGGTCGTCTGGATTTCGGACCTCCGAGACTTCACGCGGCTTTCTGAGACGCTGCCGTCCGACCAGGTGATCACTGCCCTCAACGATTGTTGCGCGCGGCTGGTCGGCGCGATTCATCCGTTCGGCGGCGAAGTGCTGAAGTTCATTGGCGATGGCCTGCTAGCGGTTTTTCCGCTCGCCGGCCGCGACGCAACCGGCGCCTGCGACGCGGCGCTCGCTGCCGTGCGCGCGTCGCGCGACGGGATGGGTCGCCTCGACGCCGAACGTATCCACGCCGGCCTGCCGCCGCTGCCCTTCGGCGTGGGGCTTCATCTCGGGGCCGTGATGTACGGCAATATCGGCGCGCCCGACCGCCTCGATTTCACCGCGATCGGTCCGGCCGTGAATCTCGCCAGCCGCATCGAGGGGCTATGCCGGCCGCTTGGATGCCCGGTGCTGATCTCCGAGGCGGTCAGCGCCGCATGCTCCGTCCGATTGGCTACGCTCGGTCGCCATTCGTTTCGCGGCTCGACCCATCCGATAGAATTATTCACGCTCCCCGAACTGGTACCCGCGCCTCGCTCAGGCTGAATAGGGAAGTCGCTTCAGGAGCAACCAGCGCTGATTCTACGGACCTCATCCGCACGATTGAAATTTTTTCTTCGAGCCGAGGCAATCGTCGAGACCCGCGCATTGGGAGACTTCGCAAATCGACATGCGCAGGGCCGTCAATCAATCTAAGGTTTTGCATTTAAAGTTTACCTTGAAGATCTCTTTCGTTAAGCAGGGCCTTTGTTTACAGGCGGGGCCGGCGTTCGGCCCGCCTGTAACTCAAGACCAGATGCCGCCAGGTCCTCCCTGAGCACAGCTATCCCAGAGAGCGATCACGCCCAAGACGGGAGCGGGGGCACGTAGAGAGCGCTCTTGATCTCGCCCCAGGGCAATACGTCACCGGCTTTCAGATCGTTGGCGACATCGGTGGCGCGCTCTTTCTGGAGATCGAATATCGCCGTATTGGCAGGGAAGTCCATATGATCGTAAGAATCGGCATTCAACATTTGCTGCTCATTGCGATCGTCGTCCTGGCGCGCCACGTGGAGCTGCTGGATTAATCGCTCACGTACCTGCGTTGAAATGGATTTTGGCGGTATCCAGAGCGCATCTTGAATCTGACTCCGCGGGACCTCGTAGTCATTTGTGAGTTTCTCAATGGCCGCGTTGGCCTTGTCCATCTGCACCAGGAAGTCGCCTCTCGTGATTAACGCGACCGACTGATCCTGCGAGTCTTTCCAATCGATTTGTTTTGCGGTTTCAAGGCGCTCGATGAGTGCGGATTTATCTTGCGGCGGAGTCGTCGTCTGCCTGGCGGAGGCGGTTTCAGCCGCCGCGCCGGTGCAGGCGCTCAGGGCAAGCGGCAGCAGAGCTATGGAAACGATTTGAACGAGTATCGAAGTGATTCGGTTTCGACTTGCATTCATGATTTTGAACCTCGCGATATTTAGGTTTTACAAGGCGCGCGGGCGGTCCGTTTGTGCACCGAGTCTCATTGCCCGAATGGTCCGGGAAGAGGCTCTAATGCCAACCTTGCGGCGACGACCGTTAGTAGAACCGCCTAAGGTCCACGCGCGAAGGCCAAACGATCGTTGAGAATTAGCCGCGGGTTTTTTTTACGATCAGACCAGAGGGTCCGGCACGCGTCGATGACGGGAATGAAGCCTGAGACGCAAGAGTTGACGTGGGATCGGAATCGCGGGAGGGGGTTCGATCTGTTCTACAATCTTTGAAGAATGCGGAGCCTCGGTAATGACGTCAAGTTGCTGATGGTTGGCGATCGAGATCCGCTCGGTGGCGTTATCCCTATTTGGTTCACAAAGTGGCGTGTGGCTTTCGATCGAGCGGCCGATTTCCGGATTACGGAAATGATCGGCAAACTGGTGGGGTCTCCCGAGCGGGCAAGTCAACAAGGCTAGGATCAGGAAAACGCCGAATAAGTTGGCAGGAAATTCACCGCAGTCCATTAGCAATGAACTCCTATAGAATCGACGTTACGCCGGTGGCCTAGGAGACGCAACAAATCCGTAACAAACGGAATTCACCCACGGAGAGATTTTGACCCATGTTATTCCCGCGCGCTGGTTTACGATGCGCTATACGTCCGGGTTCGAATTTTGGCAGGCACAGTATCGGATTTAACAATTCTGTAACAAAATCGGCATCTGCCGATAAGCGAGGCCTATTAATCTCGGATAAATTGTGGCCATTAGGTCAATAGCCCGCCAAGCCAGACCATGAAAACCTGGAGGAGCAATAAATGTCGGTTCGATCCCACGCTCGTAAACTCGTCTGCTTCCTGCTAGCGGGATCCCTGCCGTTCGCGGCGTCCTTAATCTTTGCGGCCACGCAACTCACCGGCGCCGGTTCCACGTTCGATTATCCGTTCTTTTCGAAAGCTTTTTACGAGTACAGCCAGAATCATTCCGACGTGACAGTTAACTATCAGTCAATCGGAAGCGGCGGAGGCATCCAGCAATTTATTGCCAAGACGGTTGATTTCGGGGCCTCGGATGTTCCCATGAACGAGAAGGAGCTTGCACGCGCTGGCACTCCAGTGCTCCAGGTGCCAGTTACACTAGGTGGAGCGGCGATCGGCTATAACCTTCCCGGCAACCCCAAGGGGCTCCGCCTGACGCGGCAACTCATTGTCGACATCTATCTCGGTAAAGTGACAAAGTGGAACGATCCAACGATCTTAAAGTTGAATCCCGGTTTGAAGATGCCGGACATGGCAATCGCCGTGGTCCATCGGTCGGATGGCTCCGGTACCACGTATATCTTCACGGACTTTCTGAGCCATGTTTCTCCCGAGTGGAAGGAGAAGGTCGGAACCGGTAAAAGCGTGCAATGGCCGGTCGGCATCGGCGGCAAGGGGAACGAGGGTGTCGCGGGTCAGGTGCGTGAGACGCCCGGCGCGATCGGTTACATCGAGCTTGCCTACGTGCTCGAAAACCAAATGACTTACGCTCGGGTCGAAAATCGGGCCGGCAAGTATGTCTACCCTTCGATCGTCACAGTAGCGGCGGCGGCGGCTACGAAGCCTGAGGTAAGCGCGACGGACTTCTCAATCGTGGACGCGACGGGGGCCGACTCGTATCCGATCAGCGGCTACTCATGGGTCATGCTTTACCAGCAACCCGCCGATCCGAAACGCGCGAATCTGATTCGGAGCACGATGGAGTGGCTAGTCACCAAAGGTCAACCGATTGCGAAGTCGGTTGATTATGTACCGCTCCCAAGTAACGTCCAGCAGGAAGCGCTTAAGGTCATTTCCAAGATGAAGGGTTAACTCCACTGGCTGAATTCGCGTCTGCCCTCCCGGAGTGTCCGTGCCCTGGCATTCCAAACAAGAATCTAAACGCCAGCAGGGTCAGAAAGGAAAGTCGGCGGCGTTCAGCCTAGCGATCCGAGAAAGATATGCTGGGAAACTCTGGAGAGGGCAAGACACCAGCCGAGTTGGGCTCTTCGTTGGGATCCGCAATTGATGCGACCATAGCCGCATCGACTCCGCCAGTCGAAGCTCGCAAAATCGAGAGGCGCGTGAAACCACCCAGCGCCTCAGTTGGAAGAGGCTTTGAATTATGTGTTTACGGAGCGACGGCGATATTCCTCGCCTTAGTCCTTGGGCTCTTCTTTGAGCTCCTGTGGAGCTCCCGATTCTCTCTGTCGACATTTGGGTTTTCTTTTCTTTGGACCACCGCTTGGAATCCAGTTACGAGCCAGTTTGGAGCGTTGCCGTTTATTTACGGCACGATCGTTAGTTCCACGATTGCTATCTTGCTAGCCGGTATTTTAGGTGTCTTAGCTGGAGCTTTTCTGGCTGAGTTTTGCCCCCTTGTTCTAGTCGCACCGCTTAGCTTTATGATTGAACTGCTAGCCGCTGTTCCAAGCGTTGTCTACGGCTTGTGGGGATTGTTCGTTCTTGGACCCGTCATGCGGATCTACGTCGAGCCTTTCCTACAACGGTGGTTCGGTTTTCTGCCTCTCTTTACGGGCAGCATTTATGGCGTTGGTATGCTGACCGCTGGGGTGATCCTCGCGATTATGATTGTGCCCACGGTGGCCGCCATCTCTCGGGACGTAATGGCTGCTATTCCTCAAACGCAGCGCGAGGCAATCTGGGCACTCGGGGCGACTCGCTGGCAAGGTTTGCAGCTAGTGGTTTTACCTGGAGCTCGCGCAGGCGTTTTCGGTGCCTGTATACTTGCTTTGGGCCGGGCGCTGGGCGAGACGATCGCCACGACTATGGTGATCGGCAACAGGCCCGCCATTTCCGCCTCGCTGTTTGCTCCCGGATATACCATTTCAAGTGTCATTGCGAATGAATTCACTGAAGCGACCACTCAAGTCTACCTAAGCGCGTTGATCGAGTTGGGACTTCTGCTGTTTGTGATAAGCGTGATCGTCAATGCAGTTGCCCGAGTGCTGCTTCTGACAGTTTTTCGGCCCATGGGCAACTAAATGGCATCCGCATCTTCCTTTCGGCCTCACCGTCTACGCAGCGCCGCCGGCATCTTTACCGCTGCGTTTTGTGCAGGTCTGGTAGTAATCGTTCTCATGCTGATCCTAGGCTATGTGATTCGTGAAGGTATAGGTGCGATGTCGGTTGCCTTCGTCACGCAACTGCCGCACCCGGTTGGCGTTCCCGGAGGCGGGGTAGCCAACGGAATTGTAGGCAGCGCCATTATCGTCGGAATTGCTTCCCTAATGGCTATTCCGATCGGAGCGTTGACGGGAGTGTATTTGACGTATTTTGGGCGCGGTAACGTTGCCAGTGCAGTGCGTTTTCTTTCGGACGTCCTATCCGGCATTCCCAGCATCGCGATAGGATTGTTCGCCTATACGCTGCTGGTAGCCCCGTTCGGGCACTTCTCGGCTCTGTCGGCATCCTTCGCGTTCGCAATCCTGATGCTACCGGTGATCATAACCACCACGGAGTCCGCGCTGAAAGGTGTCTCGCGCGAACTCTACGAGGGGGCTCTCGCGCTTGGTATCTCGCGTCAGCGCACGATAATGCGCATCATATTTCCGTCGGCCCGTTCTGGGATCGTAACCGGAATCGTTTTGGCCGTCGCGCGTGTTACCGGCGAAACGGCGCCGCTGCTTTTCACGGCGTTCGGGAGTCAGTTCTGGGAATTGAACCCAAGTAACCCAATGGCTGAGCTCTCACTCCAGGTTTTTACATACGCCATCTCCCCATATCGCTCCTGGCATCAACAGGCATGGGGCGGCGCGCTGATCCTGATTTTTATGGTATTTTTTATGAACCTCGCTGCCCGACTGGCTTTGAAAACGGGGTTACGCGTTTGACGCCCATTTTTCCACAGCTGCTTCGGCCTGGCGGCATCCCGCTCGGTTTGGCCGGCGCGAGCGACGCCCTCACCTCCGAGGCTACTGGGTGACTTTATTCTGCTGATCGCCTTCTCTTCCTGGGCGACGACTGCGTTTGGCAGTCGCGCATAAGACAACGGTTCGAGATAATTCTGGCCCTTGGTCGATCCCCACCGCAGAAAGTTTATGATTGCGGTGTGCCGCCGGCTTGGCGAGCTGGATAATCCTGGCGCGCCGGAAGGGCAAGGCATGGTATCGACAGCGATTCATCCCGCACATCGGTCCGCTGACGCTAATCTTCCTGCTGTTCACGACGGCAATCTCTGGTCGAGTAACGCCAATTCGCCGTTCACGATCGGCGAATTGGCAAAAGCCAACCTCGGTACGACCGGCGATCCCACTCCAGCTGTAATCATCAGTCCTACGATGGGTGAGGCCTGACGATTCTTAGAATTCGGGTCAAAGCCGACAAGCAGACGATTCGTGGAGGATCGGTAGATGGCTCTCTTGAACGTGCCTATTATTGATATTGCAAGCGAGCCCAGGCAGGTGATCGGGACGGCAAGCTCAAGGTGGCCGGCGGATTCAATCGGGCCCGCGAGGATAGCGGGTTCTGATGGTCACCTGTCGCGGGTCTACCCCATCGGTATGCGCGTGGAAAACGTCGGGAGTAAGAGATGCCCAAGAGTGATTACGTAGCTTTCCGCGCTCTCGACTTCTTCTTCGAAGTGGTCATGGAAGGCCTCTCGAAGTTCGTGGATGGCGAACACTATTTCGATACCCTCGCCGATGACGTGTTATTTGAGTTCCTTTATGAATTTCCGGGATGGCCTCGGGTAACGCGCGGCCGCGAGAACCTCATAGCGCTCTATTCCGGGTACGGACGCAACATCCGGCTCGACCGAGGCGATTCGCTGATCGTGCATCCTTCCGAAAATGGTCGCGTTGTGACGCTGGAATACGAGGTGCATGGGAAAGTGCTCGCCACCGGCGGGGCTTACGATAATCGGCTGGTCTCGATCGCTACTATCGAAAATCGCAAAATCGCGCGCTGGCGGGATTACATGGATTCGTTGGCCGCATGGACGGCGTTGAACAAGTCCGCCTGACCACTTAAAGGTATGGTGATCAACGATCTTCGGCGTTCCGCGATCCGACACCTGATGCGAGCGCCAGGTGGGCGTGAGGACGTGGAGATGGCGATTTCGGAGCATCGGACGATTTCTGTCTTCAGACGCTCTGACATTACGACCGAGGAGGATCTCTGGCTAGCAGAGGAACGGCGCGACAGGTATCTTGCACCCAGCCCGTTGAGCGGGCCGTGGAACCACTTAGACCCGCGGCCGGCCATGTGAACTAGCAGAATACGATACAAATTCAGTCATGTATTCTGTAAAATGCGATTGTTTCGCCAGTCGTTTTTCTCGGTGAGCCGTTAGCTCAGGCCGGTAGAGCATCTGACTTTTAATCAGGAGGTCCTGGGTTCAAGTCCCAGACGGCTCACCAAGGAAACCGCTTTTTCCTCCGCCTTGCTTATCGACGGTCGATCTAATCTCCCTAATCGCCCTTGAGGCTAATCTCCGTTGAGGCGCGGGTCGTCGGATGCGACGCATCTGCCGAAAGCCCAACGGCGCTGCGATACATCGTCGTGCGCCTCCTTCAACCGACGTGTTGCAAGCGCATCGTTACATTGATTCTGACTGGTAAAATTGCCTTTCTTATCCCACTTACTCAGCGGAGCTTTCAAATCGTACCGCGGAGTTGGTGCTGCTGGCGGCACCAGCAGATACCATCCGATCAGGGCGAGCGTAGCGGCGTGGCAGAACTTCATAGCATGTTTCTAGACGACGGGCCCTGAAAGCGAAAGACCGCTCCAATCGCTCGGCTACCGGGTTCGATTTCCAAGGAAGCTCTGCGCGAGACCGATCTTGTCATTCCGAGTACAGCGAAGAATTCCGGGATTTTTCACGGGAGGCTGCCGTGAGTGAGCAAGGCAGACTCCGTTCAGAAATGACGATCAGTCTCGAGCAGAGCTTTCTTAGACGGCTCGCGCACCCTTGACGGGATGAGCCTTTCGCGTTAGCCCTCGGCCATCCAGGGATTCTGGCGCCGATTGATTCCATCGATACGGGAGGCCGATGCAATGGCAGCACGATCGCCGGAAAAGGTCTCGACCTCGGCTGACATCAGAACCCGCCTGAGCCATCCGATTATCGATTCGGATGGGCACACTTTTGAAATCGAAGGCGCTTTTTTCGATGCGCTCAAGGAGCTCGGCGGCAACTCGCTGGTCGAAGCCTTCGGACGCGCGATCCGCGGGTCGTTTCTCGATCCCGACTGGTCGTCGCTGAGCATGAACGAGCGGCGCCGTTGCTGCTTCACCCGCCCGACCTGGCGCGCGATCCCGACTCGCAATACGCGCGATTTCGCCACCGCGCTGATGCCTCATCTGCTCTACGATCGGCTCGACGAAATGGGGCTCGATGTGTCGGTGGTTTACCCGACGTTGGGACTTATCCTGACTGAAATCGAGGATGACGAGGTCCGGCGCGGAGCCTGCCGCGCCCTGAACCGGCTGCGGGCGGAAATGTTCCGCGAATTTTCCGATCGGTTGCTTCCGGTCGCGACCATCCCGATGCATACCCCGGACGAGGCAATCGACGAGCTTCGCTACAGCACCCGCGAGCTCGGTTATCGTGCCGCGATGATGGCGAGCTTCGTCAGGCGGCCGATCACCGCCGCGATCGAAAAGTCGGCCGAGGCTGGCCAGTACGCCTACTGGATGGACAGCTTTGGAATCGACTCCGAGTACGACTATGATCCGTTGTGGGCGGCGTGCGTCGAACTCGGCATCAGCCCGACCTTTCACTCGCGGGGCTACGGATGGGGCACGCGCCAATCGTTCACCAATTACACTTTCAACCATATCGGAAGTTTCGCGGCGAGCGCCGAGGCGGTCTGCAAGTCGCTGCTGATGGGCGGCGTGCCGAAGCGGTTCCCGGATCTCACGTTTGCCTTCCTGGAAGGCGGCATTACCTGGGCGTGCGCGCTGTTCGCCGATCTGATCGGCCATTTCAAGAAGCGTAATCTGGCGGCGATCGAGAGCTACAATCCGGCGCGCATCGATCGCGCGCTGTTCGGCGAGCTCGCGAATCGATACGGCGGGAAATTCGCCGCCGGACGCGCCGAACAGGTTATCGAGCGCTTCGTTGCTCGCTCGATGGCTGCCGAGGATCCCGGGCTGCTGGATGAATGGGCGCCGAGCGGAATCCGGAGCGCCGAGGAGATTCGCGATATCTTCCACGCGCAGTTTTATTTCGGATGCGAAGGCGATGACCCCTTGAACGCGCTCGCGTTCGGCTCGCGCATGATGCCCTTCCACACAAGGCTCAATGCGCTCTATGGTTCGGACGTCGGGCATTGGGACGTGCCCGATATGGGCGAGGTCGGACACGAGGCCTACGAGCTGACGGAAGAAGGAATTATCACGGCCGAGGATTTCCGCGACTTCGTGTTCCTCAATCCGGCCCGGTTGTGGACCCGTACCCGCCCCGATTTCTTCCGGGGTACCGTAGTCGAGCATGAAGTAGCCGCGGCCGTTGAGGTTCGATCCGCCCGGTCGATGAATGATCTTTCGTCCAGGACATGAGGGGCTTGCCGCCGACGCTCTCGGTTCGGCCAAGCCGCGGCAGATAGTCCGCAATTGTTTTGTCCCACGCTGCGATCTATAAGAGCGCTGGCATTGAGAAGTTCTGCCGACATCCAACGACCCGCGCTGAGAAAAATCCATCTTCATTGTCGAACAGGTCAGCGAATGATTCCGGGTGATTGGAATCCCCAGCGGCGGCATACTGCGGGCCCGAGGCTCGATTGAGGGCGGATAAAAATCCGGTCGGAAGCAGGGGGCCGGGCCGCTTCATCCTACGCCATCGCGCTGTCATCGGTATCGCGCTTATCGCGATCACCGCCGTAATGGGCTATTGGGCGTCGCAGGCGCGGATCGCTACCAGTTTCGAAAACTTCTTTCCCGCGCATCATGCCGATACCTTGCTTTACCGCCAGTTCCAGTATCGCTACGGCGGCGCGCAAACGATGATCCTGCTGCTGCGCGTGAAGCATGGCGACATCTTCAATTCCAGGACGCTGCAAAAAATCCAGGATATCAACGCGCAGGTAAACCGGCTGCCCGGGGTTAATCATAACGAAGTCTTTTCGCTCGCTTCGTATCGCGTGGCCTATCCCACCAGTATTCCCGGCGCGCTGATCTTCACCTGCTTCATGTATCCAAAGGTGCCGACCACTGCCGCGGGACTTCAGCGGCTCAAGAAAAATGTCGCCCTGCATCGCGAGTTGCTGAACGGAATCGTAACCGCAGACGACCAGGGTGCGGTGATCAGCGCGAGCTTCAACGAGCAGCATCTGGATTACAAGCAACTATTCGGCGCCGTCCAGGACATCGTCCATCGCTACTCGGACGCGGATACCGAGGTGTTCGTAGCGGGCGTGCCGATCGTGGCTGGATGGGGCTACTACTATCTGCCGCGCATCGGGGTGATTTTCTTCGTGTCGATCGCGCTGATGCTGATCATCCTGTATGTGAGCCTCGGGCAGCGTAGCAGTTGGTGGGCGCCGATTCTGACCGGATCGTTTTCCGCCACCTGGGGACTCGGGTTCATGAGCCTGATGGGTTACAACTTCGACCCCGTCATGCTGGTGATACCTTTCATCCT
>DATJRJ010000019.1:0-32248 GCA_035504735.1 Binataceae bacterium (SeqCode) | reverse complement strand
TGCAGGTCAGCAATCCGCAGGTCAATATCGTGATCGATCGCGACAAGGCGCATGAGCTCGGTGTCTCGGCCCAGGCGATAGAAGATGCGCTCTATAACGCTTACGGCTCGCGCCAGATTTCGACGATTTACGCTTCCAACGAGGAGTACCGGGTAATCCTGGAGGTCGAGCCCGAGTTCCAGGACAACCCCGATACGCTTTCGATGCTTTACGTGCGATCGACCAACGGTGGCCTGGTGCCGCTCGCGACGGTCGCCCGTCTGGAGCGCAACCTCGGCCCGCTGGCGATCAACCATACCGGCCAGATCCCTTCGGTCACGATTTCCTTCAACGTCGCGCCCGGAGTCTCGCTCGGCAAGGCGCTTGACGAAGTCAAACAGGTCGCCGCCGATACGCTGCCCGACACCATCACCGCGACCTACCAGGGCACCGCCGAGGCATTCCAGTCCTCGCTTGGAAACCTCGGGATGCTATTGGTTCTCGCGATCCTGGTGATCTACCTGGTGCTCGGAATTCTCTACGAAAGCTTCATCCATCCGATCACGATTCTCTCGGGACTACCCGCCGCAGGTTTCGGCGCGCTGCTCACCCTGATGCTGTTCGGCTTGCAGCTCGATCTATTCTCGTTCGTCGGCATCATCATGCTGATCGGGCTGGTCAAGAAAAACGCCATCATGATGATCGACTTCGCAATCGACGCCCAGCGCACCGAGAACGTCGATGCAGCCACCGCGATCGTCGAAGGCTGTATGATCCGCTTCCGGCCGATCATGATGACCACGATGGCCGCGCTGCTCGGTGTGCTGCCGATCGCGATCGGTTCGGGGGCCGGAGCCGACGCCCGGCGCGGGCTGGGCGTGGCGGTCGTCGGCGGGCTGTTCTTCTCGCAATTCCTGACGCTCTACATCACGCCCGTGGTCTATACCTACATGGACCGCCTGCATCAATGGCTCGCGATGCGCCATCCTGAGCAACATGAATCGGTTGCGGGCGCGACTCCGCTCCGCGTCGACGAACGGCGCCAGCGCCGGGCCGCATCCTGATTTCGATCTTGCTTCGGCTTGCGATTGAGAGCAGGCGGCCAGCGAACTTAAAGTAAGTGTTGAACTATGGCCGGATCGAGCGGCGCTTTGTGCCGCGTATGGCCGAGGCAGAGGACGCTCGTCAACTGCGCAAGCGATCGCGGGTTGGTTTCCATCGCCGGTGAGCTGCCCGGCTCGACGTCGCTCAGCGCATAGCCCGCGATCCGCATCCTCCGCCGTGCTGCGTAATCGAGCGTCAGCAGCGCCGAATTGATCGCGCCGAGACGGTTCGCGATTACCAGCACCAACTCCAAATCAAGCATCAGCGCGAGGTCGGCGAAATTTTGCTCCCAAGTTATCGGAACCATCAGGCCGCCCGCCCCTTCCACGATCATCACGTCGGCGTTCGCCTCGATGCGGCGATAAGCAGCGGCGATCTGTTCGGGATCAGGGGGCGGCAAGCCATCGGCTGCGGCTGCGGCCGCGGGCGCGAGCGGTGCGCGATAACGGTAGGGGCAGATCAGCTCCATCGGCCAGTTGGCGAACGAACCGGCGTTCAGCGCCTCGGCATCGGCCGCAATCAAACCCGCATCGCCCGGGGTGCATCCGGTCTCCACCGGTTTCATCACACCGACCCGCAGGCCGCGAATCTGCAACGCGAAAGCGAGCCCGCTGCCGAGCGTAGTCTTGCCCACCCCGGTGTCCGTGCCGCTGATCAGAAATCTGCGTCCCATCGCATTCGCCTAATCGGAAGTGACCTCGTCGAGTGCCGCGCGCGTGGTGGCAAGCAACAGGTCAAGCTCGTTCGGCGCGATCGATAACGGCGGCATCAGCACGATCACATCGCTTAGCGGGCGAATTGCCACTCCGCGATTGCGCGCCGCCCGCGCGATTCGCGCGCCGGTCAGGGATCGCGATGGATAGGCACTGCGGCTCTTCGGATCTTCCATCACTTCGATCCCGGCCATCAAACCCGTCTGCCGGATGTCGGCGACGCGCGGATGGCCGCCGAAGAGCTGCGCAAGCCCATCATTCATCCGCTCGATCAGCGGTTGAATGCGCTCGATCACCCGTTCGTCGCGGAACACGCCGAGGTTCGCGAGCGCCGCCGCGGCCGCAAGCGGATTGCCGGTATAGGTATGGCCATAATAAAAAGCGCGAAATTCATGCGGCTCGCCGAGGAAGGCCTCGAAAATCCGTTCGCTCGCCAGGGTCGCCGCCAGCGGCAGATAGCCGCCGGTGATACCTTTGCCGAGGCACATCAGGTCGGGCGCGAGCCCCGCATGCTCGCACGCGAACATCTTTCCGGTGCGGCCGAAACCAACCGCGACCTCGTCAAAGATCACCAGCGCACCGGCGGCCCGCGCGAGCTGCGTCAGGGCGCGCAAGTAGTCCGCCGAGTGATTCCACATGCCGGCCGCGCCCTGCATCATCGGCTCGACCACCAGCGCGGCGAGCTCGCCGCGGCTGGCCACGATCAGATCGCTCGCCGCCGCGAGCGCCGCCGCTTCCGCTGCCCGCGCATCCATTCCACGCTGGAAGCGAAACAGATGCGGCGGGTCGACCTTCAGCACCGGGAACAGGAGCGGCTTCGCGTGGCGATGGAAAATCTCGCTATAGCCGAGGCTGACCGCGCCGACCGTGTCGCCATGATAGGACTCGGTGAGCGTCAGAAAGCGCGTGCGGCGCGGCGCGCCGCAGAGTTGCCAATATTGGGCCGCCATTCTGAGCGCGACCTCGACCGCCTCGGCGCCCGAGTCCGAATAGAAGACCCGCGTCAGGCCGGGCGGCGCGATCGCGATCAGCTCGCGCGCCAGCTCGATCGCCGGCACGTTCGCCATCCCTAGCATCGTTGAGTGCGCGATCTTCCCGAGCTGAGCTTGCAGAGCCGCGTCCAACGCAGGCTTGCGATGGCCATGCACGTTGCACCAGAGCGACGACACGCCATCGAGATAGTGCTGACCGTTAACATCGATCAGCCAGTTGCCCTCGCCGCGCTCAACGATCAACGGCGCTTCGTCCGCCATCCAGGCGCGCATCTGGGTGAACGGATGCCACAGGTGGCGGTGGTCCGCATCGCGCAGGCGCTTGTATCGCGAGTCATCCATCGGACTTTTTCAGCGCCGGATGCTGCGGCGGCGCCGAAACGAGACCGGCGCTACTTTCCGGTTTTGACTTCGTTGAAGATCCGGATCGCCTCGACCGCAAACGGGATACCCGCATATTGCGAGAGATGGACTATCACTTCCTTGATCTCGTCCTCGGTCACGCCGATATGCAGCGCGCCCTGCATATGGCCCTTCAACTGGCTGAAGCGGCCGAGCGCAATTAGCGACGCCATCGTGATCATCGAGCGCGTCTTGATCGGCAGCCCGGGCCGCGACCAGACGTCGCCGAAGCAAACGTTGTTGAGGATCTTCGCGAAGCCTTCGTCAAACTTCTGGATTACGTCGAGGCGTCCGCCACCCTCCGGTCCGAACAGCTCGTCGCGCTTCTTCTGCCCTTTTGCCCATGCCTCATCGGCCATCTGCGAGACTCCTTCGATTAGATGATACCGACCCGCTAACACAACCACCGGCAGTTTCAAAGTTGCGGCGCGATTGTCCGCCGCAGAGTGGCCGTCCTAATTGCTTTGGTCGGCCGCGGCGGCGCACAATCCTAAGCCATCCGGAGAGCAGACGGCAGCCGTATCGTGCGCGCCGTCCGCCGGAACCATTACCGCCGATGAACGGGGCACAACGCGAAGCCGAGCTGATCGAGGGAACGCTCGACCAGGTGTTGTTCATCAATGATCAGAACGGCTATGTGGTGGCAGTCTTACGACGTGCAGCCGAGGCTGGCGGCGACCGTCTCACGGTCGTCGGCAATCTCGGCGGCATCGAAATCGGTGCGGGCCTCCGCGCCCGCGGCCGCTTTGAGAAGCATCCCCGCTACGGCGAGCAGTTCAAGGTTGAGGACTTCGAAATTCTACGCCCGGCGGGTGTAGCTGCGCTGGAGCGTTATCTCGCTTCCGAGATCAAAGGGGTCGGACCGGCGCTCGCGCGGCGGATCGCCGAGCAATTCGGAGAGAGCCTGCCGGACGTGCTGGATCGCGAGCCCGAGCGGCTCAGACACGTGCGCGGGCTGGGAGCGGTGGTGGCAGAGCGTATTGCGGCCGCCTGGCGCGACGCCTCGGGCCTGCGCGAGCTGACCGTCTTCCTGCGCGGCCATGGCATCGCGGCAGTCCATGCCCGCCGGATCCATCAATTGTATGGCCACGACTCGCTTGAAGTCGTGCGGCGCGATCCTTACCTGTTGGCACGCGAGATCCACGGCATCGGATTCCGCACCGCCGATACGATCGGTGAGCGGCTCGGGATACCTCGCAATTCGATCGAGCGCGCGCGCGGCGCGATTCTTTACTTGCTCGGGCGGATGGCCGAGGAGGGGCATGTGTTCGCGCCGCTCGGCTATATCACGCATCAGTTCGCAAGCGGGCTCGAGATGGACCCGGAGCTTGCATTCGCTGCGATCGAGGAGCTGGAGAAGAGCGGCGCAATCGTGGCCGAGGAGGTCGACGGCGATCGCGCGGTCTATCTGAAGGCGCTCCACGAGGCGGAGCGCAACGTCGCGCACCGGCTAGTCGATCTGAGCCGCGGCCGGCCGCTTGGTTCGCAAGTCGTCGAGCGCGCGATGGCGACGGCGACCATGAAGGAGGCCGGCTTCGCGCTGTCAGCCGAGCAGCAGGGGGCGATTCGGGCCGCACTCAAGAGCCGCGTGACCGTAATCACCGGTGGCCCCGGCACGGGCAAAACTACCATCCTGCGCCGGCTCATCCTGGGGCTCGACGGGGTCGGAATCCGCGCTACGCTGGCGGCCCCGACCGGACGCGCCGCGCGGCGTCTGGCCGATACCTCGGGCCACGAGGCGAAGACCATCCATCGCCTGCTCGAATATTCGCCTGATAGCGGAGAATTCATCCGTTGCCAGTCGTTTCCGCTGCGGACGAATTATCTCATCATCGACGAGGCTTCGATGATGGACATCGAACTGGCTTCGAATCTCCTGGCAGCGCTGCCGGCGCAAAGCTCACTATTGCTGGTCGGCGATCGCGACCAACTGCCCTCGGTCGGACCCGGCAGCGTGCTCAAGGACGTTATCGCGTCGGGATTGGCGCCGGTCGTGGCGTTGAGTCAGGTCTATCGACAGGCGCGAGAGAGCCGAATCATCGCCAATGCCCATCGTCTCAACCGCGGCTATCCGCCCGAAGTCACCAATGATCCCGAGGACGATTTCTTCTTCTTTGAGCGTAACTCGGCCGAAGAAGTAATGGCGACTATCAAACAACTGGTGCAGCAACGGCTGGTCGGCAAGTTCGGGATCGGCGAGGCGGGCGAGATCCAGGTGCTCACGCCGATGAATCGAGGTCCGCTCGGCACCCAGGCGCTGAATCGCGAATTGCAGGAGCTGCTGAATCCGGCGGGGCGCGAGCTCAAGGCCGGTGATCGACGGCTGCGGGAAGGGGACAGGGTGATCCAGATTCGCAACAACTACGACAAGCTCGTGTTCAATGGCGCGGTCGGCAGAATAATTTCGATCGACACTGGGCGCGGCGCAATCGGAGTCACCTTTGATGACGGGACGGCGCGATATGACACCTCGGAACTTGATCAGCTCGCGCTCGGCTACGCCATCTCAATTCACAAAAGCCAAGGCAGCCAATATCCGGCGGTCGTCATCCCGGTTCATCAGAGTCATTACCTGATGTTGAGGCGGAATCTGTTGTATACCGCGATCACGCGCGCCGAGCGGGTCTGCGTGCTGGTCGGAACCCGGAGCGCGCTGCTACAGGCCGTCAGGAACGAGGATGAGCGGCGCCGATTCAGCCGCCTCGCCGAGCGGATCCGGATAAACTAGCGGATCTGTCGCTCGTTTGTATCAGGCCCAGCGGCGGGCTGAGATGGGGTGCGGCAGCCCTTCAGAAATGCCTCGATATCGGTATGACGAAAGCGCTTGGCTCTACCGATCGAATGACAGGGCAGTTCCCCGCGTCTGACCATTCGATAGATGGTCATCTCGGTGACCTGGAGCATCCTTGCCAACTGGCTTACGGTATAAAACTCCGGCTTACTTGGACTGGTGGATTCTCGTTTCATCCGAGCTATCCTTCGATTGATTTTGCTGTTAGCCAAGTGGAGCATTGTTGAATTATGCCCCACCTTTTGAACGATATGCGTATTTCATCCCCAAAATTAATTTCTGTCAAGAGTGTACTTGATTAGCTTCGGGGCAAAACAGCATTCCGCGTTTTTCCTCTGAAGAAGACGCCTGTTGCATCTGGGTCAGCGTGTGTGGATAAATTCCACACCGCCTGACGGTTTGAGCTTATATAAGAAGACTAGGCCCTTGTTCGAGCTTGGTCCAATGATTGCTGATGGTCCTACGATCAATTCGCGGTTGGGGGTAACCGATGGACAATACTGCGTGGCATGCGGACTCTACCGGAGGATTATGCGATTCGGCGATGGATCTCTGCCCGGCCTGCTCGCTTATGGAAGTTGTGCATCATCGTTTCGCAACCTTCCGGAATAAGTTCGGGCGCGATCCTCTTCCCGACGAGCCCTTGTTCTTCGATCCTGAAGCCGATTCCCCGGTTCAGGCGAGCCCCATCCAGGTGCAGACGCAGCTCGCTGATGCCTGCCGTGAGATGGGGGTGGCGATGTCAATGCTGATGAGTTTCTGGAACCTGGCGGAAGACACAGTATAGGCGCACGCTCAACGAGCGGCCGAGACCATCGAAAAGATTCCGGGAACGGCGTTACGACACGCCGGTTATCGATAGTCAGCAGCCGCTAGCTTGCGAAAATCTGTGCCCGGCCTCGATAATGCGGGGTGAAGGGTTCTGACCCATGAAGATCGGCACTCGTCTGGCGCTGATATTACTTACCGTTTTGACGCCAATCGTGGTGCTTTATACCTCTTTCAACTTCCGACTCTCTTCTCGCGTCTACCTCGACAATCTCCAGCGTGAAACCCGCGCAACCACTCGTAGTCTTCGCGCTGCGCTCTTCAATGATATCAAAGCCCAGGAATGGGACCAGGTGCGATCAGTGCTGCAACAGATACGCGAGCAGGGCACTGAGGCGGTAGTGTTCAAGCCGGACCGCACCTTGTGGTTCGCTTTACCGGCTTTCCCTAAGCAACTGCTACCGGATCCAAAGGCGTTCGGCATGGTAGACGCGGCGGGCGCTTGGGAAGCTACTCGCGAAAACTCTAATCGCTTCTGGCTTTGTCTGATGGTGCCGCTCCGGACTGGGCCGGGAGCGTCGATAGGATATCTTCTGGCCGCGGTTGATCTTACTGAGGTCCGTCAAGTAAATCGCCGCCGGCTCGCCTTATCGATTGTCGGGACGCTGCTGGTTCTCACGCTGGCGGCGGTCTTCATCATTCTGGCCACCCGGCGCTACGTTACGCGGCCGCTGTCGGAACTCTCGCGGCGGGTCAGCCAGTTTTCCTCGAACGAGGCCGAACGCAGCCCGGGCCGCAACGAAGTCGAATTTCTAACCGAGGAGTTTCGCCGTCTCGATGCGGAGCTCTCGGCTTCTCGCGAGCGTCTCCTAAAGGAACATCGGCGCCAACTCGAACTCGAACGTAACCTGCGCCATGCGGACAAGCTCGCGACCATTGGCACACTCGCTTCCGGCCTGGCCCACGAGATCGGCAGCCCGATGGCGGTGATTCGTGGCCGGGCCGAGTATCTGCTGAATGACCCCGCGCCGGATCGACTGCGCGACGGCCTCGGTATCATCATCGCCCAAATCGACCGCATCTCCGGCATCGTTCACCGCCTGCTCGACTACGCACGGCGCCGCGAGCCGCAACGGGTGCGCAGCGACCTGCGGCCGATCGTGATGCGCGCTCTCAGCCTGCTCGAAACCGAGGCCTTGCGCCGCAACGTCAGCATGCAGCCCGCCCTGGGTCTGCACCCGCTGATGCTCGATTGCGATTCGGACCAGTTGCAGCAGGTATTCGTCAATCTCGGCATGAACGCGCTCGACGCGATGGCCGAACAGGGCGGCGGCATTCTGCGCGTCACCGCCGATTTCCGCCGTAACGGCTCCGGCGGCTGGCTGAGCATAATCTTCGAGGATGACGGCCCGGGTGTGGCGGAAGAAAACCGCGCCCAGATTTTTGACCCCTTTTTCACCACCAAACCGCCGGGCCGGGGCACCGGGATGGGTCTGGCAGTGAGCCAGTCCATCGTGCAAGACCATGAAGGCGAGATTACGATGGAGCCCAGCGGTGAGCGGGGCGCTCGCTTTTTCGTAACGTTCCCGATGGCCGGCGAGCCGGAGGAACACAGGCAAGCCCAAGCATGACCATCGAACCAGCCACCATCCTGGTCGTCGATGATGACCGCGAGATGACCAGCATGCTGTCCGACATCCTGCGGGGTGCCGGCTACCGCACACTCAGCGCCGGCTCCGGCACCGAGGCGCTCGATTTAGTCCGCAAGCAGTCGCCCGATCTTTTGATCACCGATCTGCGCATGACCGGGATGAACGGGCATCAACTACAGGTCGAGGTCAAGAAGGTCGCACCGGCCGTGCCGACCGTGATTATCACAGCTTTCGGCTCGATTCAGACCGCGGTCGAGTCGATGAAACTCGGCGCTTTCGACTACATCACCAAGCCTTTCAGCAATCAGGACCTGATGCTCATGGTATCGCGAGCGCTCGAGGATCGGGCCCTCAGGCTCGAAGTCAGGCGGCTGCGCGGCGAATTGGCACGCAGCTACGGGCTCGACAACATCATCGCGGCGAGCCCCCAGATGGTCGAGTTGCTGGAACAGATTCCGCGGGTCGCGGAAAACGATGCCAGCGTCCTGGTGCGCGGTGAGAGCGGTACCGGCAAGGACCTGCTGGCGCGCGCCATCCATTTCATGAGCGCCAATCGCGAAGGCGCTTTCGTACCGGTCAACTGCGCGGCGATTCCCGAAACCCTGCTCGAAAGCGAGCTTTTCGGCTATGTGCGCGGCGCCTTCACCGATGCCCGCCAAGGCAAGACCGGGCTCTTCGAGTCGGCCCGCGGCGGCACGCTGTTCCTCGACGAAATCGGCGAGATGCCGGGGGCGGTGCAAGCCAAGCTGCTGCGTACTCTCGAGGACAAGAAAATCCGTCCTCTCGGTGCGACCGCAGAAATCCCGGTCAGCGTCCGGATCATCGCCGCCACGAATGCCGATCTCGAAAAGCTGATCCAGCAGGGCCGCTTCCGGACCGATCTTTACTATCGACTGGCGGCCGTGACTCTGACCATTCCGCCGCTGCGCGAACGGCCCGAGGACGTTCCGCTGCTGATCAAGCATTTCCTGGTGCGGGCGGCTTCGCAAGCCGGGCGCCCGGTTCCCAGTATCGATGCTGATGCGACCGAATGCCTGATGCGCTATTCGTGGCCCGGCAATGCGCGCGAGCTTCACAACGCGATCCAACAGTCCATGATTATGAACCGCGAAGATCAGATTCGGCGGCGCGATCTGCCGGCCAAAATCGCCGGCGATCCCGATACGCCCGCCGGCATCATCGACCAGGCGATCGGGCGGCGAATGACAATGGAACAGCTCGAGCGCAGTTACGTGCGCGCCGTGCTGGCCTCGGTCGGCGGCAACAAGAGCGAGGCCGCGGCCATCCTGGAAATCGATCGCAAGACGCTTTATCGCAAGCTGCAGGACGGCGACGAAAGCCCCGACAAGTAAACCTCGGTAGTTCGCTAGCGCAGCGAGGTGTTGGTGTGGGCCGGGCTCTCGCGGCGCGATCGCAGGAAGCTTACCAGGTCGTCTAGCTCGGCGGGTTTCAGGATGCCCGCGAAGGCCGGCATGTTGTAGCCACCATTCATGATCCGAATCGTCATGTCGTCGGCGGTCAGACGGTCGCCTACATAAGTCAGGTCCGGGCCGCGCTGGCCGCCCTGCCCCGCCACCATGTGACAGAATTCGCAACCCTTTTCATGGAACAGGATCGCACCGTCAAAGACCGGACCGCTGCTCACTCCGATCGTCGCGACCGAGAGCGGTTTGGCACCGAAATCCGGCGACCATGGTGAGCGCCGCCCCTCGATCCAGAAAGCGACGACCATGACCACGATCAGGATTACCAACGCGACCGACCACGGGCGGTTCTTCGGATGACGCTCGCCCCGGCTCCCAACTACCGGCACCAGCAACAGCCAGATTATAACGATGACCGGCGCCAGCACCATGAAGCCCGTCTCGATAGAATGCGGGAGCAGCGCGAGGACCGCGAAATACCAGGTGAGATACCAGTCAGGCCGCGGGTCGCTTGCGAGCAAGCTCGGATTGGGCAGGCCGCCGAGCTTCGGCGGCCCCACGAAATGCGCGAGCAGGACGATCACCATCACGACCAGGGCCGCGAACACCATGTCGCGCCAGGCGACGTCAGGCCAGAAGGCTTCGCCCTTTTCCTCGAGAAGTTTTTCGTAGCGCCTCCGATAAGTCTTTGGGTCGACCGGCTGTCCGGCCACCGGCGGTTCCGAGATGCCGTCGTGAATCACGAGGTAGAGATGAATCGCCAGAAAACCGAAAATCATGGCCGGGATGAAAAAAACGTGGAACGCGAAAAAGCGGCTCAACGTCGCGCCGCCGAGCGTCTTGCCGCCCAGCACGAAACGCGCGGCCGGCTGGCCGATTAACGGGATTCGGCCGATCTGTTCGGCCGCCACCACCGTCGCCCACACCGCCGTCTGATCCCAACGCAGCAACTGTCCCGTAAAGCCCATCGCGATGACCAGGAAGAGCATGATCACGCCGGTCACCCAATTGAACTCGCGCGGGTACTTGTAGCAGCCCATCAGGAAGACCTGGATCATGTGAATCCCGACCATCAGCACCATCAGCGAGGCGCCGAAGTAATGCATCCCGCGCAGCAGATGGCCCAAGGTCGCGTCGTTCGTGATGTATTGAAGGACGTTGTAGGCGTTGCCGGAAGACGAAATGTAACGCGTCGCCAGCGCTATCCCGGTCACGACCTGAACGATGAAGCACATCAGGGTGGCGCTGCCGAACACGTACCACCATCCGGTGCCCGGCGGCACGGGATGACGCGCGAGATCGCCCAGCATCTTAAACAAGCTGGTGCGTTCTTCGAAGGCATCCAGCAGCCGTTTCAATAGTCCTTTCATGGTGGCTTGCCAGCGCTACTCGATCGGCACCGCGCTCGCGCGAATCTCGACCTGCCCGCCGCGGATACGGACCGGAAATCGGAACAGCGCGCGCGGCGGCGGCCCGGCCGCGACCGTGCCGTCAGCGTAGTAGACTCCGCCGTGGCACGGGCACATGAAGAGCTGCGCCTGCGGGAGCCATCGCACCGGGCAGCCGAGATGGCTGCAGTTCATCGCGAAGGCGATGAACTCGGTGGCGCCGACACGTCTCAGCCAGGCGGCGGTCTCAGCAGTTACGCCCGCCCACAGCATCGGCGAAGGATCGACGAAACTCACCCTTACCGTCGAGCCGACCTTGAAATCGTCAACCGCACCGACGGCACGCCAGGTCTCCGGCAATTTTTCGAAGAGCGGTCCGAGAATGAAGCCCACCACCGGCGCCCCGATCAGGACCGCGATTAGGCTGCTCAAGCCAATACTCAGCCAAGCCAGAAATTTTCGCCGTTCGGGAGTTATCGACCCCGGCGGCATCGGCGTGGTGCTCTGCTCATCCATCGCGTACCAGCTCCCCGATCCATTTGCCCACCGATAACACGAACATCACCGCTCCTGTCGCGGAAAACGCCCACGAGGTGACGATGCCGAACAGGATGAAGGCAATCCCAAGCGCCGTCATTGCGGGCCAATAGGTCGGCGGCGGAATTTTCTCCGGCCGCGGCACGCTCCAGTTCTCGCGCGAAACCTTCTCGGCGGCCGGACCGGCAGTTGTCTGATCTTCGCTCATGCTCGCACTCCCTGCGGGCTCAATTGACCGCATGCACGCTGAATTCTTCCGGCATCCGGTACCAGCGCGCCATCACAATGAAAATCGCCGTCAAAAACACCAATCCGCCCGGCACCCACATCAACAGCCCGCCGAGTTCCTGATCGACGTCGGGCGTAAGTCCCCACGAATCGCGCAGCAGCGTAAGGACACCGAGCGGGTCCGGCGGATGGAGATAAGGCGGATAAAGACCGACCGGCGCGAAGGTGATCGCGATGCCGAGCAGACTGGTCGCGAGCATTCCGGCGAACAGGTACAGCACCGCCGGCAACGGGGACATCAACGAGCTTTCAATCGGGCAGAGGATCGGCCACCAGAAAATCGTCGCAGTGATCATGAAACAAAGATGCTCGACGATGTGGATATCCTCGTTGGCCAGCGCGGCATCGAACAATCCGGGCCAATGCCACAACCAGAGCACAACCATCGCGGGCAGCCAGGCGACCAGCGGGCGGCGCGCCACACGCTCGATAGCGCCGAGCGCGGAAACGCCGATCACCGAGCGGACGAAACGCGGCGAGAGCCCCCGAATCAGCAACAGCGGTACGATCAGGATCAGGATCATGTGCTGGAGCATATGTGCGCTGAACAGGTAGGTATCGCCGAGCGTATCGATCGGCGATGTCAGAGCGACGAACATCACGGCCACGCCGGCTACGAAAAAACCGCCGCGCGAAAGATCGGAACGGTGCGCGATAAACCAGGCCGCCAGCAACAGCCCGCAGCCAATCGGGATCGACGGGTCGATATCCCAGGTTGTGAGAATCCGCGTCATCGTCCCTACACGAACGCCCACAGGTAAACGATGGCAAAGATCGCCACCCAGACAGCATCAACGAAATGCCAGTACATCCCGACCGCCGCGAACGCTTCGCGCCGCCGATCCGTCATCTCGGCCGTAAGTGCGACGGTCGCCATGATCGCGAGCGCGCACAGTCCGCCGAAGACGTGGAGGCCGTGAAAACCGGTGAGCGTAAAAAACGTGGTGCCGAAGAGATTGCGGCTCCAGGTGACGCCGCCGGTGATCAGTCGCGCATACTCGTTGCCTTGACCGACTAAAAAAATCGCGCCCAGCAGGATCGTGATCACGAGCCAGCAGAAATGGGCGCGGTGGCGGTCGCGGCGCAGATTGCGTTCGGCCAGCAAGAGTGTCGCGCTGCTCGCGAACAGGCAGATCGAGAAGGCGCCGGTGCGCCAGGGATCGAGGCTGCTAGCGGCGCTGGGCCCGCCGGCCGGGATGGTGTGGTAATAGACGTACGCGATGATCAGGATCACGAAGAAATTGGCTTCCGAGAGGATGAACAGACTCACGCCGAGCTTGCTTCGCGACATGTTCACTCCGCTCGCCCAACCAGTTCGTCGGCGAGTTCCGGATGCGCCAGGTCCCACAGTGGCCGGCGTCCGCTAATCGGCGGCACGCGATCGAAATTGTCGGTCGGCGGCGGCGAACTGGTGGCCCACTCCAGCGTCCATCCGCCCCACGGATTGTCTCCCGCCAGCGCACCTTCGTGCAGGCTGATAAACACGTTCCAGATAAATACCAGCATCGAGAACAGCAGGACGAAGGCGCCAATCGTCGAGAGCAGGTTGAAGCTCCCCCAATATGGCAGCGCTGGATAGGTCCAGACTCGCCGCGGCATCCCCATCATGCCGAGCAGATGCTGGATCAGGAAGGTCATGTTGAAGCCGATAAATGTGCTCCAGAAATTGAGCTTGCCCCAGTGCTCGGAGAGCATCCGCCCAGTGATTTTCGGAAACCAGTAATAGATGCCGGCGAACAGCGCGAACACGGTGCCACCGAACAGCACATAGTGCAGATGAGCGACCAGGTAATAGGTGTCGGTCAACTGCCAGTCGAGCGGCACGACCGCAAAACTGACACCCGAAAGGCCGCCGATCGTAAACATCACCAGGAAGGCGACCGCAAACATCATCGAAGTGGTGAAGCGCAGCCGGCCGCCGTACATGGTCGCTGTCCAGTTGAAAATCTTGACGCCGGTCGGCACCGCGATCGCCATGCTGGAGGCTCCGAAGAAAACGTCCCACAGATGGCCGAGGCCGACCGCGAACATATGATGGGCCCAGACCGAGAGGCTCAGGAACGCGATCGCGACGGTCGAGGCGGCGACGAATCCATAGCCGAAGATCGGCTTGCCGGAGAAGGTCGGAATCACTTCCGAAATAATTCCGAAGGCCGGCAGGATCATGATGTAGACCTCGGGATGGCCGAAGGCCCAGAAATAATGCTGCCACAGGATCACCGAGCCGCCCGCCTCGGGAGTGAAAAAGTGCGCGTTGAGCTCCCGATCGATTAGCAGCATCACCAGCGCGCCGTTGAGGATCGGCAGCGCCATCACCATTAGCCACGAATTGACGAACCCCATCCAGACGAACAGCGGCAGCCGTCGGAGCGACATGCCGGGCGCGCGCAGGTCGATGACCGTAACGATCACATTGATCGCGCCCGCCACCGTACCGATTCCGATTGCGAACAGGCCAAGCAGCCAGTAATCCTGCCCGGGTAGCGATGAAAACGTTTTTTCGCTGAGCGGCGTGTAGCTGAACCAGCCGGCGTTTGGCGCGCCGCCATCGAAGAAGCTGAAGTACAGCACGATGCCGCCGAAAATCTGAATCCAGAAGCTCAGCGCATTGAGTCGCGGAAAGGCCATGTCGCGCGCACCGATCATCAGCGGCACGAGATAGACGGTCAGGCCGGTCAACATCGGCATCAGTACCAGGAAGATCATCGTGGTGCCGTGCATCGTGAAAAGCTGGTTGAAGGTATCAGGCGAAAGGAAATGGTTGTTCGGCAAGGCAAGCTGCACGCGCATCAGCAGCGCTTCGATGCCCCCGACGCCGAAGAATACGAACGCGCCCAGCAGGTACATTATGCCGATCTGCTTGTGGTCGACCGACGCGACCCAGCTCAGCAGCCCTTCCTGAGCCGCGAACTCCGGCGCGGTGCCTTCCATACCGGGCGCCAGCACGTGATTCATTTGAGCGTCTCCAGGTACGCGGTCAGCGCCTTTGCATCGGCGTCGTCAAACTGAAAGTTGGGCATGTGGGTGTCGGGTTTAATCGAGTTAGGGTCTTTGAGCCAGCGATAGAGGTTCGCATTGGTATTGTCGGCGGCGCCGGCCGCCAGTGTCGTACGGCTCGCGAAATGGGTCAGGTCGGGACCGATACTCTGATTCCCCGGCGTGCCGAGGATCGTATGACAGTTGACGCAGGTGTTCTGCTCGAAGAGCTTCAGCCCCGCGGCAGCTTCACTACCGCTCGGCTTCGGCGGGACTTGCAATTGCGCGCGCTGCCATCGATCGAAATCGGCGGCCGATTCCGCGATCACTCGAAAACGCATCCAGGCATGTTCATTGCCGCAAAATTCGGCACAGACGCCAAGATAGGTTCCGGGCCGATCAGCCTCGAGCCAGATGTGATTGGGATGGCCGGGCACCATATCGATCTTGCGCGCCAGCTCGGCGACCCAGAAGTCGTGGATGACATCGGCCGAATCTAGTTCGAGCAGCCATCGTTGCCCGACCGGTATGTGGATTTCGTTCGCCGCGATCACACCGGACTTCAGGTAGTCGGCCTCCCACCACCACTGATGGGCGACGACGCGCAGATCGGGCGTGGTGCCGGGAGTTATCGGCGGATCGCTCGCATGCATGCTGCGGACTGTGAACCCGAAAATAATCGAGAGCAGGATGATCGGGATCACGGTCCAGACGATTTCGATTTTGCGCGAGCCGAAAACCTGGCGCGGCGGTGCTGCCCCCGGCCGATCGCGATAGCGGACGATCGCGTAGCCGACCATCACCAGCACGATCAAAAAGATCCCGCCCAGCACCCCCAGGATATCCACGAACAGGTGGCTGATCGCCGCGGCCTGCGGTGAAAGCGGATTGAGAGTCAATATCCCGGACATCTTGAGCAGCCGCACTGAGCCGAGAAACGATGATGCGTGACGAGGCGCAAATTAACCCAGCGGGTGATTCATTACAAGTTGCAAAACGATTAAATCGCACTTGCCGCATGGGTCGCGGAGACTATACTGGGCGAAATGGTGGTTGAGTTTTGAGGCGAATGTGAAAGGATCGGGATTACCGACCAGACCCGCGCTGGGCGCACTATAGTCCGGATAACAACGGAGGCTGTCCATGGCTGAATACAAGAAAAAGGAAGCCCGCGAATGGGCGCGAGCCAAGATGCACGGGATCGCTAACGTTATCATCCCGAGCTACTCGCACGACCTTCAAAGGTTGAACGAACGCGGCATCCGCCACGACGTACGGCGCGAGATCGAGCTGGGATTCTGGGGCACGCTGCTGGTCTCGGAGACCGCCATCACGGTCGAGGAGTACGGCGACTTCGTGCAATGGGCGGCGGACGAAGCCAAGGGCCGCCTGCGCCTGATTCACCATGCGGCGTTCAACACGCTCGAGGAAAATATCCGCGCAGTTCAGCTTGCCGAGCGCAACGGCGCCGAACTTATTCTGCTCGCGTATCCATCCAACTTCTATCCGGAAAGCGGCGAGGAGATTTACGATTACACCAGAGCGTTTTGCGACGAGACCAACCTCGGCGTGATTCTCTTTCCGGTTCCGCTGTGGGGATTCGAGCGGCTTCATCCGGCCGGCATTCCGCCCGCTATCATCCGCAAGATGGTCGATGACATTCCGAACATCGTCTGTATCAAGGCCGAAGGCGGCATGCCGACGATCGGCGGCTTCGTCGAAACCTGGCTTACGCTGTCGGAGAAAGTGGTCGTCACTTTCCCGATTGAGTCCGAGGCGCTCCCGCTGGCGACCCTGGTCCCGCTTCAATTCATCGGCACCAGCAACTCGGAGTACTACGGACCGACGGTGCCGCGGCTGTTCAACATGATTCGCGACGGCCAGAAAGAAAAGGCGATGGAGCTTTACTGGCAGTACCATCCCGCGCGCATGGCCAACGAAGCGCTCTTCGCCTCGACCAAGGGCGCGCACTTCCTGCATCGGATGGCGTGGAAGTACCAGGCCTGGCTGCAAGGCTTCAACGGCGGGCCGCTCAGGCATCCGACCATGCGCCTGCACGAACCGCAGATGAAGGCGCTGCGCGGCGGGTTGGTGGCCTCGAAGCTCGATCCCACGCCGCTGCCGGATCGCGATTACTGGATCGGGCGCCATCCCGCTTAAGCGGGCAGGCTGCACATGACGATCCTACTCGACGCCAACGACGTCGAGCAGCTTGCGTCGATGCCGCGCCTGGTCGAGGCGGTCGAGCGTGGGCTGCTGGAAGAAGCCGCCGGCACGGTGGTGCTGCCGCCGCGGATGAACCTGACGATGAGCAACGGCGGTTTCTTTCGCGTGATGCCCGCGCTGATTCATAAGAGCGGCGTGATGGGCTACAAAGTTTTTCACGGTGCCATCGAACAGGGCGTGCGTTACCTGATCGTGATCTACTCGCAGCAAAGCGGCGAACTGCTGGCCATGATGGACGCGCATTATCTGACCGCCGCGCGCACCGGCGCGACGACTGGCGTCGCGACCAAATATATGGCGCGCCGCGATACGCCCCACGTCGCGATGATCGGCTCGGGGCTCGAGGCCCGCACCAATCTGCTCGGCGTGGTGGCGGTGCGGAAAGTCAAGCGCGTGACAGTCTATAGCCCGTCTCCAGATCGGCGTGCGGCCTTCGCCCGGCGGATGAGCACCGAGCTAGGAATCGAGGTCACCGCGAAAGACAATCCCGAGGCCGCCGTCCGCGACGCGGATATCGTGGTGGTCGCGACCAATACGACCGGGCGCGCCGCCTCGATTGCCTACCAGGGCAAATGGTCGCAGCCGGGGATGCATATCAATTCGATCGGCTCGACGATGCTGCGGCTGCGCGAGATTGATCCCGACACCTTCGGCAACGCCGGACGAATAGTGGTCGACTCGCGCCACCAGGTCGAGGGTGAGTCGGGCGATGTGGTGGCTGCGATCAAGGAAAACAAGTTCCCCCCCGCGCGGGTCTTCGAAATGAAAGACGTGGTCGGCGGCACGGCCCCCGGGCGCGCCGATGATCGCGAAATCACCCTGTTCAAGTCGGTCGGCACCGCGATTCAGGATGTCATGGCGGGCTTCGTGGTTTATGAGGAAGCGATCCGCACCGGGCGGGGCCGCGACGTCGGCGAATTGCTGAGCCTCAAGCAGTTCGGATCGTAACTATGCGAGAGCTGTGAAAGCGGCACCATAATGCGGGAACAGCTGGCCGGCAAGATCGCATTCATAACCGGCGCCGGGGCGGGTATCGGGCGCTCGATCGCGCTCGAATGGATCCGCCGGGGCGGCACCAGCATCGCGACTGATATGGACGGCGAGCAAGCGCACGCAACGGCAGCCGAGGCGGTGCGTGAAGGCGGCCGCGCGTTTCATCTGACCCTGGACGTGAAGAGTCTCACCGCGATTCGCGCCGCTTTCGCCGCGGCCGTCAGCCAAGCCGGCGGAATCGATGTATTGTTCAACGTCGCGGGCACCAACCTTATGAAGAACGTCGAGGAGATGGAGGACGAGGAATGGTATTCGATCATCGATACCAACCTCAGTTCGGTCTATCGATGTTCCAGGCAGGCGGTGCCCGAGATTCGCAAACGCGGCGGCGGCGCGATCGTGAACATCTCGTCGATCGCCGGAATCATGGCCGAGAATCGATGTGCCGCGTACAGTGCCAGCAAAGGCGGCGTGGTGTTATTGACGCGCAACATGGCGATGGATTTCGCGCCGTATGGAATTCGCGTCAACGCGATTTGCCCGGGCTCGACCCGCACCCCGCGCATCGAGAGCTACATGCGCAACGTCCCCGGTCAGGAGCGCGCGATCGCCGATCTGTGCCCGCTCAAGCGCTTCGCGGAGCCTGAGGAGATCGCGCGGCCCGCGGTATTTCTCGCCTCCGATGAGGCTTCGTATATAACCGGCGCCGCGCTGGTGGTTGACGGCGGCCTGACCGCGGGATTCCGATTACCGCTTTTCGATCAACTGTGACGATGGCAAGCCAACCCATTGAATTTCGATGGCCGGCAAGCCCGGCCGAACTGCCCAAGGCGGCGTTTCATCGCGAGGATGTCTTCCGACTCGAACTCGAGCGGATTTTCCTGGGCCCCGAATGGCATCCGCTGGCACATCTCGCCGAGCTCCCGAAGCGCGGCGATTTTAAGACCTTTCGGCTCGGCGCCGCCCCGGTGCTGGTCATCCACGGCGACGACGACCGGGTGCGCGTCTTCTTCAATTCATGCACTCATCGCGGCACCCAGCTCCAGACCCGCGCGCGCGGCCACACCGAGGAATTCGAGTGTCCTTATCATCGCTGGCTGTTCAACGATCGCGGAGAACTGCTGGCAGCGCCCGGCAGCGACCGCTTTCCGGCCGCCTTCCGCAAAGATGATTACCACCTGCGCGAGCTCCGCACCGCCGAATTTCAGGGCCTGTTTTTCGCCACCTGCAGTGAGTCCACCCCCGCGCTCGCGACCTACCTGGGCGAGACCGCGCCGCTGTTCGAACAGGTGCTCGGCGACGGACGGTTGAGCCTGCTGGGCTATCAGAAAGTCATCTTTTCCTCCAATTGGAAGGAATACAACGACAATGAGGGCTATCACGCGCCGCTACTCCATCGCGCCTTCCGCCTGCTCCGCTGGCAGGCCGGCAAGGGCATCCAGTGCGCAACCGAGTACGGCCACGTCGGCCTCCAGGCTCAGCTCCAGAGCGCCGCGAACTCTGACTTTTTGAATGATCGTTCACTGGTCGAATTTCGCGGTAGCGACGGTACGGGCGCGCCCAAGTCGATCATTATCGCGCTGTTCCCGCTGGTCTCAGTCATCAAGCACCTCGACGTCATCAACGTACGCTATGTTATTCCCCACTCGGTCGACGAGACCGAGGTTCATTACGCGTATTTCTGTCATCAGGACGACGACCCCGCGATGATGCGGCACCGGCTGCGCCAGTCATCCAACCTGCTCGGCCCCAGCGGCTTTATCTCGCTCGAGGACGGCGCGGTCTTCAACCGTATCCATCAGGGCTCGCTGACTCCCGGCCGGGTGCAATATCAAAAAGGGATTGCCGCCATGGTTCCTCCGCCGTGTATCGTCGATCAGAACGATGAATCGGCAAATCCGATCAGGTGGGAGCGTTATCGAAAACTGATGGGGTTCGAGCGTGATCAGCGCTGAGGTGTTCGCCGCGATCGACGAATTGCAGGCGCGCTATATCGGCGCGCTCGATCGGCGCGATTTCGATGCATGGCTTGCATGCTTCGATCACCAGGGCAGCTATATCTGCACACCGCGCGAGAACGAAGAGCAGGGACTGCCGCTAGCGCTGATGATGGACGATTGTTATGAGCGGCTGAAAGATCGGGTGAGTTACATCACGCAGGTCTGGGCCGGCACCTTTGAGGATTACTGGACCCGCCATTTTATCCAGCGGCTTAGTTGCACGCCCGCCAACGCCAATAGCTATTCGGTAGTCACTAACTTCAGCGTGCTGTATACTTCGGCGCGCGGCCGCTCCGAAATATTGGTCGCCGGCTGCTACGAGGACGAGATGATCGTCGGCCCCGCGGGCGCAAAGTTCGGATCGAAAAAGGCGGTACTCGATACCACCACCACGCCGCGCTATCTGGTCTTTCCCGTCTGACTATTTTGAGGCCGGCTCTTCAGGGCGCCATTCGTTGTTGGTGCTGCGATCGCCCTTTACCCAGGCTTTGAAATCCGCGTCGACACTGGCCGCCCGCTTCGCACAGATCTTGTCCCAATCAGGGTGATCGACCGCAAACTCGAGGTTCAGTCCGTTCGGATCGGTGACGTACAGCGACCGGCAGTAGCCGTGATCGATGATGCTTATCTCGTGACCCGCCGCTTCGAGCCGACGCTTGATTTCATCCTGCGTGCCCGCGTCCGCCTTGAGCGCGATATGGACAAACGGCGAGTGCGGACCGTACTGCGCGTACTTCGCCTGCTTGGCCGGATCAGCGAAGCGAAAAAACGCCAGCATTCCGCCGTCGCCGATCTCAAAAAACAGGTGGCAGTAATCGATATCGTCGTTGAACACATGATCGTGCTCGCGCCACACCGCGACCAGCGGCCATCCCAGCGTGCCCTCGTAAAAATTGCGCGTGCCTTCGAGGTCGCGGCAGACATAAGCATTATGATGCAGCCGCGCGGGAATACTGTTGCGCTTGGCGCCGTTGCTTTTGGCCGATTGTGAGCTGCTCATGATCTGCCTCCTGTGATTCCGCGCCGCTCACGTGAGCAGGGCGTCTTCAGCATCATTTTTTAACACCGCCCGCTTGATTGTAAAGGCCTCAAATCGAGGCTGTGGCGCCTGTATCCGGCGTCTTTATATGTTCGGGGCGGAAGCCGATTCCGACTATTCGCGCCACCAGCCGACGCAATCTCGGGGAGCGGCGCAACAGCCTGAGAGCCAACGGTAGTCGGGGACTCTGGTTGCTGCCGAGCACTCCGCCGATTACGCGATTTTGTATGAAGACCTGGATACCTTGCGTGAGACGGGTCGGCAACTCGCGCCGCCGCTGCACCCGCTTCAGCTCGGCGGTTGTAACGCCACCCGCGACAAACCGCGGCGTCAGGAGGTTGGCGGTTGCGACTGCGTCCTGAATCGCCAGATTGATTCCGACTCCGCCGATCGGCGACATAGCGTGCGCCGCATCGCCGATACACAGCAAGCCGGGGCGATACCATTGGCGCAAGCGATTGACCGCTACCGTCAGCAGACTGATTTGCTTCCAATCCTGCAACTCATCGACGCGATCGCGCAGGAACGGTGCGATGCCCGCCATCTCTTCGCGAAAAGCCGGCATTCCCCTGTTCCGGATTTCATCGAAAGTACCCTTGCGAATCAGAAACGCGCATTGCCAATAATCACGGCGATCGATCAGCACCAGTATTCGGCCGGCGCCGGCTCGACCGAAAGAATTCCCCGGATCCGATGCGCGCCGCGAAAGCCGCATCCACAGCACGTCCATCGGTGCGCCCAGCTCTTCGACTTCGAGACCGGCCTGGCTGCGAAGCGTGGAATGGCGCCCATCAGCACCGACAATCAAATCGGCGCGAACCTCGAGCGCGCCGTGCGGTGATTTGGCTAGCACGCCGGCTATGCGGTCGCCCTCGCGAATCAGGCCGGTAGCTTCCGTTTCCATGCGCAGGCTGAACGCCGGATAGTGCCGCGCGCGCTCAGCGATGAAAGCCAGGAAATCCCATTGCGGCATGAAGGCGATGAATCTGCAGCGCGTCGGCAGATGCGTGAAATCAGCGATCGTGAGCGTGGCGTCGCCAACCTGGGCATCGAGCTGACGGGTCTCCTGATGCGGACGGGCGAGAAACTCGTCGAGTATTCCGAGCTCGTGCATCAGTTCCAGGGTAGACGGATGAATCGTGTCGCCGCGAAAATCGCGCAGGAAGTCGCCGTGCTTCTCGAGCACCAGGGTTTCGATTCCCGCCCGCGCGAGCAGGTAACCGAGCATCATGCCGGCCGGGCCGCCGCCCGCAATACAGCAGCGGGTGCGGAGCCGTTCAGGCTCGGGAGCGCCCTGGGCCATCGAGGTTCGCGCCGGAAGCGATCAGTGACGGAGATCCTTTTCGATCCGCGCCATCATCGCGAACACCTCGCCCATCGTCGGGGCCGGAGTCTGGCCGCCGGAAAATTCGCGATAGAGGGCGGCGACGTTCGCCACGATACGCTCGCCATCGCTCCAGGAGCGGTAGTCTGCCATTGAGATGTCGCGGGCCGCCTCGAACATCGGCATCCCGGCATCGTAACGCTTGCGAGCCTCGCGCGTGACATATTCGAAATAGCCTTTGACTGCGGCGGCGCCCTGCTTGCCGGTTATCGGGCCGTGGCCGGGCACTACGGTTTCGACATCGAGGTCCATGATGAGCTGGCAAGCTTTGATCCAGTTGCCCACCGGGCCGGTCCAGATCAACGGATGGCCGTTGATGAACAGGATGTCGCCGGTGAAGATCACGCGGCCCTCCGGCACATAGACCAGGATATCGCCGCCGGTATGCGCCGGGCCGACCTCGATGATGCGTACGGTCTTGTTGCCGACTCGGCGTTGGAGCTCGCCTTCGAAGGTGATGGTCGGCATCGCGACGTCGATACCCTCGAAATCGAACGGCGCCAGGATGCGGGCGAGAAATTCGCCGGCCTCGCCGAATTCGGCCGGGTTGCGTTTGACCGAGTTGCGCAGATCCTTACCGCCCTGATCAGCGATCAGCTCTTCCGCGCAGGCTTTCGACGCGATTATGTCGATGCCCGCGACGAGCTGATTGCCGAAGCAGTGATCGCCGTTGGAATGCGTATTTACCAGCCCGCCGAAGCGCGCCGTCGCTTGCGGCTCGGCTCGGCGCATCGCGTCGAGCATCGCGCGCGTCAGCTTGAGATCGAACAGCGTGTCGACCAGCAGCGATTGGCCGCTATCGACCACCAACCCCGCATTACTCCATCCCCATGAACCGTCGGGCTGCAGCCAGGCGTAGCATCCGTTGCCGAGCTCATGGAGTCCCTTGGTGTACTGCCAATTGCGTCCCGCCATGATGCCTGCCTCCGTGGATTAGCGCGCCGTCTTGACGAAACGAGTGCGCAAGATGCCGAGCCCGTCGACCTCGAGCTCGATTAGATCGCCGGGCTTGGGATATTTGCCGAGTTCGAGGCCGCACCCGGTCCCGACCGTGCCCGAGCCGATCACGTCACCCGGGACGATGGTCTCGCCCCAGCTCACGTAGCTGACGATCTTGCCGAAATTATGATGCATCGCGCGAGTGGTGCCGCCGCCCCATACTTCGCCGTTGACGCGCGCCACCATCTTATGGTCCTCGCGCGGATCCCATGCGTCGGCGGTCACGATGAACGGGCCCAGCAGGTTGCCGCCGTCCATGTCTTTGCCCTTGGCCGGACCGAGCAACGCCGCCATCTCCTTCATCTGGATGTCGCGCGCTGAGACGTCGTTGAATATCGTGTAACCGAAGATGTGCTTCCAAGCCTGTTCCGGCGTGAGGTCCCTGCCCTCCTTACCGACGACCACGGCGAATTCGAGTTCATAGTCAAGCGTTTCACTGTAGCTCGGCCACTGCACCTCGCTGTCAGTGCCCTGCACGGTGTTGGGGTTGCCCTTGTAGTAGATCGGAACTTCGTACCATATGGGCGGGATCGGATGGTCGCGCAGCGCGTTTTTGTAGTGTTCCTCGAAGGCCAGACAATCGCGCATCGAGCGCGGCCGCGGAATCGGCGCCAGCAGCCGCACCTCGTCGCGATTCCAAACCACGCGTCCGCCCTGAATTCCACGTAGCGCGGAATTCTCGATCCGATCGCCCAGATGGCTGAGCGCGCTATCGAGCGCCTCGCGTGCGATCGGCCCGTTGTCGATGAACCCGAGCATATCGGGTGGCACGAGGGCGGTGGCCAGATGGTGCGCGCGCCGCGCGCCGACCTGCTCTGCGAGCTTCAGTTCGCAGGCCGCGTTGAGGTCGAGGATTTTGCCGCCGGGCGTCTCCATCCCGATCCGGCTGATCGGCCCGAGAGCAGTCGCAATTTCGAAGGTGCAAAGCTTCATTCTTTCGCCGTCCGTGAAATATTAAGTAACTGTTTAACTATGCTTTGCAGCCGGACCCGCCGCGCGCATCACGAGCGGGACTGCGGCGCTGTCGAAAGTCCGGCATCGGATTTTCATCATAGAAATGGGTCGTGGAGCTCAACACCCAGCGCTAGGCGGCCATAGGGGACCGCGCCCACATCCCAGCGCAGTCCGATTTGCGCGTTGACCGCATGCACATCGCGGAACGCGCGTTGGATCGGATTTTCCTCGAACAGGGCGTGCGCGCCGCCGATGTAATGGATGAGATCGACCGCGCGCATGCATTGCAGCGCCGCGTACGCGAGGTCGCGGCGATAACGCGCGCGGTTCTCGAGCGGCAGCGGAGTTCCGGCCCGGGCAAGATCATTGAACTCGCGCGCGTTGACCCGCAGCAGGGTCTCGGCTGCATCGATCATCACCGCCGCCTCCGACACCTTAAGCTGATTGATTTCGACCTCGGCGGTGCGGACGCCGAAAGCGTTGGGGCCCTGTTTGCGGGCCCGCTCACTGTAGCTCTCGATCACTCCGCGCGCGATTCCGAGCGCCGGCGTGCAGATGTTGTACGGATAGATCGAGAACATCTGCAACCGGTAAATATGCTTGCGGTTGATCGCGGCGCCGGGTCCCTGGCCCTGCGCCAGGACGCTGTGCGTCACGATCCGATGGTCTGGGATGAACGCGCCGTTCATCGCTACGTCCTTGCTGCCGGTGCCACGCAATCCGCCCGCGAACCAGGTGTCGATAATCTCGAAATCGCGCCGCGGCACCAGCGTCCAGAGCAGCTCGAAACCACCGTCTGCGCGTTTGCCTGGCGCGCCGATCAATGCCCAATTAGCATGATCGACGCCGCTTGAGAATTTCCAGCGTCCCCAGAGTTTTATGCCGCCGTCGGCCGCCTCGACCCGCGCCTCCTCCGGAAAGGTCGCCGTGACCGAGACCGCTTCGGGCGCTTCACCCCAGACCTCGTCCTGCGCGCGCTCCGGGAACATCCCGATGATCCACGAGTGACACGCCATTACGGTCAACACCCAAGCGCTCGACCCGCAACCTCGCCCGATTTCGCGTCCCAGCTCGATTTGTGGAAACCCGTAGTCGAGTTCGTAGCCGCCGTAGCGGCGCGGCTGAAAAATTCTGAAGAAGCCGGCCGCGCGGAAGTCGCGGAAGGTTTCGTCGGGCAGGCGGCGCAACTCCTCGCAATGCGCCGCCCGTTCGCGCAGGACCGGCACCATATCTTTGGCCGTAGCGACCAGCCGCGCGAGGATCGCCGCTTCGTCGGCGGTCGCTCGCTCTCCGGCCGGCGCGAGAGGTTCTGGATGCTTCGATAGACCGCGATCCGCCGCCATCACGCTTGCTCGCGATCGCCAGTCACTTGGCGGCCGCCGTTGCGACCTGTCGCCGGCGCACGATCTTCGGTTTCACGCTGCTGTCCGCCCGTTCCTTTTCTATCATCGCCGTGATCATCCGCCGTGTCCGGATCGAGTTCGCATCCGACTTGACGCTATACTCCGGACAGCGTTCGGGACCGATCCGATCGAACAACCGCTGTATCGCTTCGAGCGCCACCTTGTCCTGGCACAAGACCGTCCTGAGCTCCTCGAAGCGGTTCGGTCGCTGGTCGGGGACGGTCTGCGCCATCGCGCAGGTCTGGAAAACGCTCTTGGGCCCGCCTGGAGTTACCGCGATAATCAAGTTGCTCACCCGCTCACCGCTCTCGGGATAATCGGGCTCGATGAAAATCATCCGGACCACGAACAGGCTCAGTGAATAGTTATCGAGGATCAGCGAGCGGTTGACGCGCTCGCCTTTCAGCGACAGCATCTGACGCACCAGCGGCGACATCAGCTCGTTCTTCATCTCGCGCACCATTCGCACCAGCGTCCCGCGCTGCTCGAGCCGAGCCGGCACCATCGCGACGTTGCCGGTATCGAAGTTTCCGCTATGCAGATAGGTGATATGCGTGGCGTCAACCAGGTTTTCGAGCGCGAGTAGGTAGTTGGCCTCGATCGGCAGGATAAAATACGGCTCGCTGGTGAGCGCCGGATCTTCGAGTCCGATCTCGCGATGGTCAGGAATCAGCGCCGGGTCGGCCTGGGCTGGGTCGCCCATCCAGATCCAGAGCCACTGCCATTTTTCGACCAGCGGATAGCGATGCACGCACATCGTGGCCGGCACCGCATCCTGCGACGGCACCTTGATACAGGTGCCGCTGCGATCGTATTCGAAGCCGTGATAGCCGCATTGCACGACATCGCCTATCAGCTTGCCCATCGAGAGCGGCATGCCGCGATGCGGGCAGCGACCGAACAAAGCGACCGGGTCGCCATCCGCCGTCCGGTACAGCACCACCGGATCGCCGAGGCATTCGCGATACAACAGCTCGCGCCCGACCTCTCGCGAAAAAGCGATCACATACCAATGGTTGCGCGGATATTCCGCCATCCCGGGCACCATGCATACTTTTTCGGCCATAAATCGTCTCCGGCGGGCGTCTTTGCGGCCTTGCCAATTGCCGTTCGCCCCAACCTCGAACAATGGCCCGACCGGGCGAAGTCGTCAATGGCTGCCGCGATACTATCGCCGCCCGGATCGGCAAGTTGTATGGTGCTAGCAATCCGGCCGGCGCTTGGCGCCGGCTAACCGCGAGGACTCATCGATGGCCGCAGATGCCGAATTCAAACTGGGCACGTTCGCAAAGGGCTCCGGCGCGCCGTATGCCGCCCTGGTGCTTGACGATACCGCGCTCGAACTCGAGACCGTCCTGCAGCGCCTTGGACTGACCACGCCACAGGAGCACATCAGCGTCCGATCGATGCTCGATCATTGGGAGGCGAACTTCGAGCGGCTGCGCGGCGCGGCCAATCGCGTCGCGAGCGATGGCCTGGACAAATGGCGCGAAGCGGCAGCGAAGATCGACGCCCTCAGGATTCTACCGCCGGTCTTTCCGCCGGGCGCCGTGCTGCAATCGGCCGCCAATTATCGGACTCACGTCATCCAATTAACTGTCGCGCATCGCTTCAAGAGTCTCGGGATCACCGAAGGCATGACTGATGAACAGGTGTACGCCAAGGCCGCGGCCATGATGGAGGAGCGGGCGCGCAACGGATTGCCGTTTATATTCGCGGGCACGCCGGCAGCGATCTGCGGCGCGCGCGACGACGTAATCCTGCCGCGCCGCGGTGCACAGCATGATTGGGAGCTGGAGCTGGCGGTGATTATCGGACGCCGCACGCGCAACGTCTCGCGCGAGCAAGCCCTCGATTATGTCGCCGGCTACACCATCTCCAACGACCTCACTACCCGCGACCTCGTCGGCCGTCAGGATAACGTCGAGCTCGGCCTGGACTGGATCGGATCGAAGAACGCTCCGACCTTTTTCCCCACCGGCCCGTTCCTGGTGCCGCGCGCCTTCGTGCCCGATCCGATGAACCTCCAGATTACGCTCAAGCTCAACGGCCAGACGATGCAGAACGAATCGACCGCCGACATGATCTTCGATGTGCGCCGGCTGATCGAGTACACCTCGTCGATCACCGTGATGGAGCCGGGCGATATGCTGCTGACCGGATCGCCGGCCGGCAATGGATCGCATTGGAAACGCTTTCTGAAGCCGGGCGATGTGATGGAGAGTTCGATCACCGGGCTCGGCGTGCAGATAAACCGTTGCGTCGCGGAAGGCGTCTAGTGTCTAATTCGCGCCGGCTTGTCATGCGCTGCGCAGGCCCCTACTCTGGAAGTATAGTTATTTCGATTCGAAAACTGTTCAGCCGCGGAGCGCGCGTTCGCAGGTGAAACACGGTGGCCACGCTTGAGACAACTATCCGGTTGGGCGACGACCTGACCGTTCATCGGCTCGGTTTCGGCGCGATGCGGATTACCGGCGATGGGGTCTGGGGTCCGCCCAAGGATCCGGTCGAAGCCAAGCTCCTGCTCCGGCGTGCTATTTCGCTCGGCGTCGATCTGATCGATACCGCCGATTCCTATGGACCCGAATTCTCGGAACAGCTCATCGCCGAGGCGCTCCATCCCTATCCCGCCGACCTGGTCATCGCAACCAAGGGCGGCTTCGTGCGGCCCGGACCGGGTCGATGGCAGGCCGACGGGCGGCCGGCGCATCTCAAGGAGGCCTGCGAAGGTAGCCTGCGCCGTTTGCGCCTCGAACGGATCGATCTCTATCAGCTTCATGCCGTCGATGATCGCGTGCCGTTCGAGGATTCAGTCGGCGCGTTGGCCGAGTTGCGCTCGGCCGGCAAGATTCGCGAGGTCGGTCTCTCCAACGTCAGTGCCGCGCAACTCAAACAGGCGCGTTCGATCGTTCCGATCGTATCGGTTCAGAATCGCTACAATCTTGCCGACCGTTCTTCGGAGAGCGTGCTCACGGCCTGTGACCGCGATGGGCTCGCGTTTATCCCCTGGTTCCCGCTCGGCGCCGGCGCGCTGGTGAATCGCCGCGGCACGCTCGCGCGGGTCGCGGCGCGCCATCAAGCGACCACGTCGCAGGTTGCGCTGGCTTGGCTGCTGCAACATTCGGCAGTAATGCTGCCGATACCCGGCACTTCGTCGATCACTCATCTGGAAGAAAATATGGGCGCCGCCGAACTGCGGCTCGGACCCGACGAGATTCGCTCGCTCGGCAGCGACTAGCGCGAAATCGTTTGCGATGATCGAGAATCCGTCGGTTGTCGGAAGTAAACCTTAAAGAAACACTTGAAGATTGTATTCGTGGACGCCGTCGGCGTTAATCAGGTCAACGCGCTGTAAGGCTATCCTGAAGCCGTCGCCGCCGGGACGCAGGTGATGCGTGTACGTCCCGGCATGATGGCGCAGCACGTCGCGACGGAATTCCGCGATCGTGAAATTCGACCGCGCGACGATCTCGCCGCTCCGCTCCGCGCCGTCGAGCCGGACATTTCCGATCAGATGAACGGTGCGCGTTAGCGGCTGCTGTCCCCAGGCACTGCCGTCGCGCAGGCGACCGATGCGCGCCGCCATCAGCGCCTTGTCCTCGTAGAAGATCGAGGGATAATCCTCTGCGTCCTGCTGCTCCTCCTTAAGCGGCATCCAGTAGATGCCGTCGTCGGTGAACAACTCCATCCACTCTTCCCATAGCCTGCGATCGAGCAAGTCGGCCTGCCTAAACAGGAACTCTTCGATCACGCGGATGGCGGGCAGATTCGCAGCCGCACTCATTGTGCGCCGTCTTGTTCGACCATGTAGCGATGCCAGGCCTTGAATTGATTGCGCTGCGAGGCCTCGCTCGAACCGACACGCGTGCGCACGGTCCCGTTCTCGACCAGATCGCGGCCGAGCTGCCGGCTCAGCACTACCCATTCGGAGCCCGGCCCGCGCAAGCCCTGATGCACCCGGAAGTAGGATTCGAAGTCATCGGCACTCACCATATTGGATGGCGAGTTGGCGCCGATTGCATATGAGAGCGCTTTGCGGAACACGATCTTCGGTGCGCCCTTCAACCGGAACAGCCAGATATCGATCTGGGTCCGATCGACCGCCAGCGGCTTCACGATCCGAAGCTGCTGGAAAGATGGTTGAAGCACCGCCCCCGGATAAATCATCGTATGATGGAAGTTGCGCGAGAGAATTTCCTCGGCACGCGCCGCGCCATGCCGTTCGCGTAGCTTGGCCTCGTAGGCGAGCGATTCGGCGTCCTGACCGCGCGGGCTCACGAAGCCGGTCATGTTGGAATGACCCCACGGATAATTTTCGATTTCGAGACGCTGCATGAAACTCTGATCGAGCGCCAGCAGTTTGAAAATTTCGAGGTTCAGATGATTGCCGGCCCCGGCCGGGTAGCGCTCCTGCGCGATTTTGGCGCCCCGCGCGGAAGATTGATGCACGATGCGCGGATGCACGTTGTCAAACATGTTCTCGAGAAAGATTTTCCAGTTCGATTGCTGGATCACCCGGTAACAATCGCCCGCCACCTCGACCCCGTCGGGCGCCCGATCGATCATGTTGTCGAAGCCCGCCAGCGCGCCGCCCGCGAAGGCGGTGAACTCGGGACCCTCCTCGGCCAGGCTGGCGAAGATGAAGCCGCGGTGGTTGTGAACCCGATGCACGCTGCCCAGCCCATTGCGCGGATTGCGCACGTCGAACCCGGTACCGTCATAATCCTCCGGCACCGGCACACCGACCAGCGAGCCGTCGGTGCGAAACGTCCAGCCGTGATACATACAGGTGAAGACGCTTTGCACATGACCGCAGCGGTCGCCCGCGAGCATCGAGCCGTGATGGGCGCAGCGATTGTGGAGCACCCGGATAGTGCCGTCGCTGTGGCGCACCATGATCACCGGCTGGCGGGCGATCTGTGTGGTGATGTAATCGCCAGGCTTCGGCACCTGGCTTTCGTGACCGACATAGAGCCAGGCGCATCCAAAAATGCGATCGATCTCGTACTCGAAAATCTCCGGATCGACGTAGAGGCTGCGATGGACCCGGTCGGGCTGCACCAGACTATTCATGTCACCAGCATTGATCGCCATCGTAACTTCCTCGCTGCGGCGTGCCGCTTGCGCGCCACCGCCCTGGTTCTCCTCGCCTCCGCTCAGGCCTCGATCGACCCGCGCAACGGCGAGATAGGAAAGTCACTCGGGCGCGTCAGGAAGTCGGTTCCGGGCATCCCGGATCGCAGCCGCGCCAGGACCTCTTCGGGATCGTATTCGACGCCGATCGGATTGGTGCCGTAGTGCGGACCGCGCATGTAGTCGTTGGCCGCTTCGCTTGAGGTGAAGGCGTCGACCTGAAGCTCCATCTGATTGCCATCGGGATCCGCATAATACATCGAGACCGTCACGCCGTGATGGATACACCAGTACGGCAGAATGCCCTTCGCCTTTAGCCGCGCGTAGTTCTCGAACAGGTCGTTGACCGAAGCGTACGTATAGGCGACGTGATCGACGCCGATGACCCCGCGCCGATCGGCCTCAGTGGCTTGCGGCTGAACCATCGCCATGTTGATTAGCGCGACCCGATGGTGCTCGTCGTCGTAGGTGAGAAAGGCCAGCACCGGGTTCTGAAATTGCACCTTGGCGCTAAACATCGCTTCGTACCATTGGATCATCTGCTCGAAGCGTCGAGTCCGGTAAACCACGTGGACGAACCTGGGAGGGCGTATAGATGACATGACGGGTTGACTCCTCGTTAGCTGTATCTAATGCGGCATCGATCGCGATCGTCTCTTCGATGCCTCAATTCTACTCCGTATAAGCCCTAAGCACTCCCTCTGCAAGTAGCGCTTTTCCCAGCCTCGCTCGGCGGCACTGTCGTGGATCCGGAGGAGCACGGCCTCAGTTTGACGGAAACTCGCAACTGCGGTTAGAGTCGCGCGGTGCTCGGCGCAAACCCGCGCCGGGACTGCAAAACGCTAATCGCAATCGCTCGGGGTGATCCAAGCATGGAAAGAGAATTCATAAATCCGCCCGGGATCTACAAGCATCCGGCCTTCACCCGTGTCGTCACCGTCAAGGGTCCGGCCAAGTTTCTGTTCGTAGCGGGCCAGACGCCTTCGGACGAAAACTACAAGCCGGTCGCCCCCGGCAATTACCGCTTGCAGTATCTCAAGGTAATGGAGAACCTCGATGTCCAGCTCAAGGCGGCCGGAGGGACTTGGGACGACGTCGTTTAC
>DATJRJ010000018.1:0-4683 GCA_035504735.1 Binataceae bacterium (SeqCode) | reverse complement strand
TTCTTCAATCCGGAAAGCTACGAACGCACGTACGTCGAAGCGCTGGAAAAGGCGTACGGCACCGAGCGGATGCGCGAGATTCTGTCGGTCAATCGCCACAACGCGATCATTTATCCGAGCTGCTCGACGCAATCCGCCTATCAGCAGTTGCGCGTGATTCGTCCGTTGGCGGTGGATCGGACGATGGTCGAGATTTACAACTTCCGGCTGGCCGGTGCTCCTGCGGATACTTATCGGCGCACCATGATCTTCACCAATCTCACCAATTCGCCGTCTTCGATCGTGATGCCCGACGATCTCGAAGCCTACAATCGCGTCCAGGAGGGCCTCGGCTCCAGCGGCTCCGACTGGATTAGCTTCGATCGCGAGTCAGGCCGCGACCATCGCAGCAACGGCAGCCTGACGGCGAACGCTACCAGCGAAATGCCGATGCGCAATCAGATGCGCGTCTGGCGCAAGTACATGACCGCGGAGGCCTTGGGATGACCGCTGCCAGGCAAGCCAGTTCACGAACACCTGAGATTCGCGAAATCGAGCAGTTCCTCTATCGCGAGGCGGCGCTACTCGACCGGAAAATGTGGGACGAATGGCTCGCGCTCTTCACCGACGACGGCTACTACTGGGTGCCGCTGTTTGCCGAACAGGGTGACCCGGGCGAGCATACCTCGCTGTTTTACGAGGACCGGGTTCTGATGCAGATGCGGATCGATCGCCTGCGCCACCCGCGCGCCTTCTCGCAGGAACCGCCCTCGCTCACTTCGCACGTGGTAGCGGGCGTGATGCTCGAGAGTTTCGACGCGGCCAGCGGCGAATGCGTGGTGCGCTCGAGTTTCCATCTGCTCGAGTTCCGCCGCGATGAGCAGCGGATTTTCGGCGGCTTCGCGACTTTCACTCTGGTAGCCGCGGGCGACAGCTTCAGAATCAAGCTCAAGCGCGTCGATCTGATCAACGCCGGCGGCGTCCACGAACCCTTGCAGTTGTTCATCTAGACGGACACGCAGCGACGCCTGCCGCGCGTGACGGAAGGAAGCCAGCCGATGGCCCAACAAGCGAAAGCGGTAGTGCTCGCGCTCCATTATCAGAACGACGTACTCCATCCCGACGGCAAAATTCGCGTCGGCGTCGGCGAAGACGGCGCGGGACGCGCGGGCGTCATCCGGGCCGCGAAGACCCTGCTTGACGGCGCACGCGCCCACGGCGTGCCGGTGATTTCGGTGCGGATCGCATTTCGGCCCGACTTTCGCGACCTCACCTCGAACGGCCCAATCTGGCAGAACGTGCTGAAGATTCGCGCCTGCGAGGACGGCACCTGGGGCGCGCAATTCTTCGACGAGCTCCGCCCCGCGCCCGGCGAATTCACCGTCAATCACAGCCGTATCAACGCTTTCTACGGATCGCAGTTGCAGGAAATCGTCGACATCTTCGGCCCCGACCGCCTGATCGTCGCGGGTATCGCTACCAACTACGTCGTCCAGCATACGGTCGCCTATGCCTCGGACGCCGGCTACGAAATCACCGTGGTGCGCGACGCCTGTTCGTCGGCCATCGCGGAGCTACATGAGGGGGCGCTGCGTACTATGAGCCTGCTCGGATCGATCGAGACCGCCGCCGAAGTGGTGGCGGGTTTCGCCCGCCAGCCGCGTTCGGCCTAGTTGATCGGGAAGCAACCGATGAAAGGCTTAATGGGCAAAGTCGCGCTGGTGACCGGCGGCGCGACCAGTATCGGCGCGGCAATCGCGCGGAATTTCCATGGTGCCGAGACCAGCGTCGTAATCGCTGACATCAACCTGGAAGCCGGCCTTGCGCTGGCCGCCGAACTCGGCCCGCGCGCGCTATTCCATCACACCGACGTGACCATCGATGAGCAGATCGCAGCGTGCGTCAAGGCGGCGGTGGATCGCTTCGGCGGAATCGATTTCCTGGTCAATAACGCTTGTATCTATCTCGACCACGGCCTCGAATCGAGCCGAGCGGAGTGGCTGCAGGCCTTCAACGTCAATGTGGTGAGCGGCGCGCAATTCGTCCGGCACGTGACGCCCGTGATGCGGGGGCGCGGCGGCGGCGCGATCGTGAATCTGAGCAGTATCGCGGCGCGCTTCGGTCAGGCTGGACGCGCGCTCTATCCGGCCTGCAAGGCGGCGATTCTGCAGCTCACGCGCAATGAGGCGATGGACCTCGCGCCGCACAAGATTCGCGTCAACTCGGTCGCGCCGGGATGGACCTGGTCGGCGTCGATCGAGCGCGCGACGGGCGGCGACCGGGCCAAGGCCGATCGCGTCGGCGCTGACTACCATCCGCTCGGCCGGGTCGGCGATCTCGACGACGTCGCGCGCGCCGTGCTGTTCCTCTGTTCCGAGGAAGCTGCGTTTATCACCGGGGTGAATCTGCCGGTTGATGGCGGCCATGCGATGACCGGCCCGGATCAGGGCAAACCAGCCACCTGGCGGCTCTCGAAATAACTTTAGCCATAGCGAATCGTCGAGGGCGGCGCCGCGCCCGGCCTTTCAATCAACCTTGAATGACCACGCGTAGGGCTTGCCGTCGGCGGTTATAGAGACCGAGTAAGTTGAACCGGCGACGAACGGTTCGCGCGGGATGACCACGACCGCGCCATATAGGCGCAGGATGTCGCGTCCGAGTTGCTCGACGGCAGCGTCCGAGTTCGTATAGCTGGTCGCATCGAATCCGCAGGCGGTAACATCGGCGCCGTCGCGCTTGATCGAAAACGCCGACATCACCGGTTTATATCTGGAGCCGAGCTGCAGCGTGATCGGCAAGCCGGTCGGCACGGAATAGCCCGGACATGAGCTGAGCGGATCGGGCCACTCGTTACCTCCGCTCCGAAACGCGGTCGTTGAGCCGCCGGGTGGGAACTGAATTGGATCCGCGAAAAGATTTGGAATCGGCCGCGCTTGCTCCGCACCGGTCTGGACGTTGAGCGCCGCCGCGCAGTTGTCATCCGAGCAGTATTGGCCATAGCCGACGCGCTTGAGGCGCGGGCTCAGAATCGGCAAGCGATGAAATGGGATCGCGATCCAGCCGTCGATCGCGTCATCGGCGGAAAAGCCTACCGTCCCGTGACCCGCCCATTGCATCACGTCACTGGCCGAGGCGGCCTGCAGGCCGGCAGCACTGTAGCCCGGCGCGCCGGACTTTTCGGTATGCATCTGACCGCCGCGCGCGAGCGCCTCGCCGTAGTTCTCTACAAGGTAGCGGGCATGTGCCGCATCGCCGGCGCTTAATGCCTCATCGCCGCTGGCCGGCGGCAGATTCACTGCGGCGCGATAATGGTTCAGCCGCACGAGCCACGGCGGCTGCGGCCCACCGGATTCCGCTTCCGCGCTCGATTTGCCGGCGGCGCTTTCGGCGGTAGCAGGCGGATGAAGCGCAACCCTATCCGTATCGGCGTGGATCGGAGCGCTGACTGCTCCCTCGCCCGGGTGAAACAGCGGTGCGCCGGTCCGCAGAAAATATTCCGTGCCGATGAAACCGACGATGAACAGCGCGGCCAAAATCTCGATCACGGTACGCATCCGGAGACGCCGCCGGCTGGCTCGGGTTGCAGCCGTATCAAGCACGACGAAGCGGACTTTTCCGATGCGTAGTTCGTCACCACTGTTGAGTGCTGCGCCCGCGGTGAGCTTGCGCCCGTTCAGAAAGGTGCCGTTGGTCGAACCGAGGTCCTTGACCCGATAGCGCGCGAGCCGCCGCCAGATCTCCGCATGCCGGCGCGAGACCGTCGAATCGGCGATCACCAGGTCGTTCTCATCGGCACTGCCGATTTGCGTGCGGCCCTCGGCGAGCAGCAATTCGCGCGGCGCGGCTTTGTCAATGCCGACCAGGCGCAGCGCGCGCCCTTGCCCCCGGTCGCCTGACTCGGGGTCCATCGCGCTATCGTCTTCGCGCCATGGCAGCGCGTCAATGGTCCCGCGCCGGTTAGCCGAGGCGGTTGATTCCGGGGCGCAAAATACCGACAATGTCAGCGCTATGGAGCAACCCGAGGGGAAGCTGCAAAATTCGCCGGCCGAATTCAGCCGGCGGCGCGTTATCGCTCTCGGCGCTACGGCGCTGGCGGGACTGATAATCCCAGGTCATGCGCTAGCCTCAGGATTCTGGAGCGGCGAACGCGCGCTCGCCTTCTACAATCTGCATACCGGCGAGTCGCTAAAGACCGTCTACTGGGCCGACAATCAGTACGTCACCGAGGGTTTGCAGGCGATCAATTACCTGATGCGCGATTTTCGCCTCAACCTCGAAGTCCAAATCGACCCGCGGCTGCTCAATCTGCTTTACGCCCTGCATTCCGAGCTCGATACCGCCGCGCCGTTCGACCTGATTTCGGGTTACCGATCGCCCCAGACCAATGCCATGCTGCATGCCCATAGCGAAGCCGTCGCGACCAACAGCCTGCACATGTACGGAATGGCGGCCGATATCCGCGTGCCGGGGCGCGATCTCGCCAATGTCCATCGCGCCGCGGTCGGCCTTCGCGGCGGCGGCGTCGGCTACTACCCGCGCACGGATTTCGTCCATGTCGATGTCGGCCGGGTGCGCTATTGGGGCGCGGCGGGCTGACCTCGGTTCTGGGCTCATTAAACCGGGAGGGTACCATGCGACGAGCGGCGGGAACGCGCCCACTGATCGGAATCCTGAGCCTGGCGCTGATGCTTGGAGTTTCGCTGA
>DATJRJ010000017.1:0-31667 GCA_035504735.1 Binataceae bacterium (SeqCode) | reverse complement strand
GATCTGGAGCAACGGCATCAGGATGCCCCAGCCCATCTCTTTCATCGAATTCGCCAGCCGGCGCTTGATCGTGTCGACGCCGCCGACCATGCAGTAGCCGGCCTCGTTCATCTGGTCGACGCTGAGTTTGGTCCAGTCGACTTCATGGTACGACTTCGCCATAAAAAGCGCCGCCGATGGAGCAAGGTAACCCGGCGGGAAGAGCATCTCGTAGATGTAACGCAGGCCCCGATGGAACAGCCATGCGATGTGCTGATTGCCCTCGCGGCGGGCTTGTTCGTCAGTCTCGGCGACGTAGAGCGGCATCAGCCGGCCGAGCTGATAGGGCGAAAGTTCGTAGTTGTGCTGGCGCGCGGTCTCGAAACAAGCATCGAACAGCGCCTTGACGGTCGTGTCGGGCAGATAGGTCGAGAGAAAAGCGTATTTGCGACTCGGATGGGCGCACCATATACCGGTATCGCGGCTCCCGAAGCTGGGGATCCAGATCGGCGGGTGCGGCTTCTGGAGCGGACGCGGCCAGACGTTGACGTAACGCACCCGGTAGTGCTTGCCCTCGAAATCGAACGGCCCGGGCTCGGTCCAGGCGCGGATGATCAGGTCGTGCGCTTCGGCGAAGCGCTCGCGCGAGTAGGTCGGATTCAGGCCCATCGAGAAATATTCGACGCCCACGCCACGCACGAAGCCTGAGATGATGCGCCCCCCGGACATCACGTCGAGCATCGCGATTTCTTCGGCGATGCGCAGCGGATGGTCACGGAGCGGCAATCCATTGCCCAGCACCAGGATTTTCACCCGCTTGGTGCGGCGCGTGAGGGCGGCCGCCATGATGTTCGGCGCCGGCATGGTGCCGTAGGCGTTTTGATGATGCTCGTTGACGCAGACCCCGTCGAAGCCTAACTCCTCGGCGGACTCGAGTTCGTCGAGGTAGCGATTGTAGAGATCGACACCCTGGAGCGGGTCGTAATGCCGGTTTGAGAAGGTCACCCACGAGGTCGGGTATTTCTTGAGGTCATCGAAATCAGGCGGCAGATATGGATACGGCATCAGATGAAACAAATGACATTGCATAGCGGTATATGCTCCCGTCGGAAAGCGTGCTGCCTGTCCAAGGTTATCGCCGGCTTCAGTGCAACGACGTTATATATCGCATGAGCGCGATTAACCGGCAACTCAACTATCGGCGCTGTGGAGTACGTTCAGCCGCGGCCGTTGCCTGCGCCGGGATCCGGCCCGACAGAAACTTTTCGCGATATCGCCGGCACCGGCCAAAATAATGCCCAGAACAGGCCCGCGATTCCCAGCAGGAAGCAGATTTCTGCGAATAAGTCGCCAACCATCGTGTAGATGGTCCGTTCGGGCCGGTAGGCGACCTCCTCGGTTTCGGTGGTGCGGATCGAGAGTGGTGTGCCCGCGGTAATCCGGCCGGTCGGCAAAATCACGGCGCTGATTCCGGTGTTAGCAACCCGCACCATCGGGGTTTTGGTCTCAACCGAGCGCATCGCAGCCATCGAGAGCAACTGATAGGGCGCCGAACTCTCGCCATACCAGGCATCGTTGGTGATATTGATCAGTATCTCGGCACCGCGCTTGACCGCCTTCCGCGTAAGGTCAGGGAAGACGCTTTCGTAACAGATTAACACCCCGAGACGCGCACCATCAACATCGAAGATCGTCTGGACGCGGCCGGGAATCATGTCGCCAAAACCTTTCACTACGCGATGAACGAAAGGACCCAGCAGCGAACGCAGCGGGATGTACTCGCCGAACGGCACCAGCTGCATCTTGTCGTAAAAGCCTTCGATACGGCCCTGACCTGAGACCAAGTAGGCGCGGTTGTAAAACCCCAGCTCGCCATTTTCGATTCCCGCCGCCGGCGCTCCAAACAGAATCGGCGTGCCGATGGTTCGGGCGAGGTCGAGCAGACGCGCCCGGTAGTTGGCGTCGGCGGCGAGCGCTGCCGGATAATGGTCGTCGGGTTGGAACAGGAACGCCGCGGCGGCCTCGGGCCATACAATCAGTTGCGCGCCCTGCCGGGCCCCGGTCTCGCTTTGGGCGACATAGACCCCGAAGGAAGTCGCGAGAAAGCCCGGATTCCATTTGACCGATTGCGGGATGTCTCCCTGGGCCAGTGCGATCCGAAGTTTTCCCGTGGCGGGGAGATTCTCGAAATGATGAATGCGCCATGCTCCGAATAGGACTGCTGCGATCATCATCGCGGTGAGCGTGCCCAATGCCGCTCGCTGGACGCTGCGGCTGTGCCGCCCGAACAGCACCGCGTAAAGCACTGCATTGAAAAAGACCACCAGCGCCGAGATACCGTAAACCCCGGTCAACTCTGCAAACTGGATCAACTCAAGGTTGCGATATTCCGCGTAGCCGACGTAACCCCACGGGAAACCGATCGGGAAAAAGCTCCGCAGCCATTCGATACCGGTCCATATGATCGGCAGCGCGATCACCATCGGAATCCGCGTGCGCGTGGTGCAAAACGCGCTCGCCCAGAACGCCGCGCCGGTATAGATCGCCAGGATCGCCGACAGCAGCAGCATCGGCAGCACGGCGATCACGAGCGGCAGGCTGCCGAAGGTATGGAGAGTGATTGTGATCCAATAGAGCAAAACGACGTAGCAGGCGAGGCCTTGAATCCACCCATAAACGAAAGTCGCTTTCAGGGATTGCTGATCGATCGCGTAGAGCAACGGGATGAAGGCAACCCAGGCGAGCAGATCGAGATCGAACTTGGGAAAGGCAAGCGCGAGCGCTACTCCGCTCGCGGCACTGAGCGCGACCCGCGTCAAAGTGTCCGATCGGCTGCTCACAGCTTACCGAACAGGCCACTCACGGGAATCACGCCGGCGCATGGCGGACGGCCATCGAAGCGGAAGAAAACTTCGTCGACATCGCGCCAGCTATCAACCAGCGCCACGACCTGTCGCGGCTCGATCGGCAGGTCACCGCTGAGCCGCCATTCGCGCTCGAAACTCCAGTCGATAGGAGGGGTTCGATCCATGTCGATCGTCACAACGCGCCAGAGTTCGTCGGGAACTATCACCTTTCGCGCCTCGGGCCAGGGCAGATAGATAACCGGCCGCGCTCCCAGCTTGAAAGCATAGCGTTTGTTCACCGCGATCCCGAATGGTTCGTAGCGCCGGCGATTGCGGCGATCCAGCAGTTGCTGCAGTTCGCCAAATGGCGCGTCGAACAGGCATACCACCGGCCGCTTGCCGCGCACCATCCGGGTCGCGGCACGGACCACGCGCTCCTTCAAAATCGTCACCAGGTTGTCGAGCGCATTGCCGGTGCGTGAAGCTCGCGTGAAATGAGTGAGCATCGGTGCCGGCGGCAGAATCGCAACTGCCCGCCGGTTCATCGGCGTGACCGCCGGCGCACCGGAGACGATGCCGGCCGCCGGCTTTCGAGATACGCGAGGAGCTCGCGTTCTCGAGCGAACATTTTGCGGGCGTCAGCGGCCGAGCGCTCGTGATCGTAACCGAGTAGATGCAGGAAGCCGTGGACGAGGAGTGCCTGCAATCGCTCGGGCGGCTTGATACCGCTCGCCGCCGCCTGGCGACGAGCGGTATCAAGCGAAATCACGACATCGCCAATCGGGAGCGGCGGCGCGCTGCGTGCCGCCGCTCCCGATGGCGTGGCACCGGGTACAATGGCCTCGAATTGCGGGAACGCCAGAACGTCGGTCGCGCGGTCCTTATGCCGGAACTCGCGGTTCAGAGCCCGTATCCCACGATCGTCAACGATCATCAGTGACAACTCGCAAGCCTCGAGTGCGTTGGCCTGCAGCAGAGCCAGCGCCGCGGCTCGCAGGCGCTTGACGTAGCGATACGCCCCGGCGCTTTCGCATCGCACCTCAACCGGCACCCACGAACCTATGACTGCCCGTTGCTGCCTTGCGGCCGCTCAGGCATGGAGGGTTCGCCGCTGGCCGCGTCGTAGGCCGTGATGATCGCCTGGACCAGGCGATGGCGCACCACGTCGCGCTCGTTGAAATAGATGAATGCGATTCCCGGAGTGCCGTCCAACACGGTCCGCGCTTCCTTGAGTCCCGACAGCTTACCGCTCGGCAAGTCGATCTGCGTGACATCGCCGGTGATGACAGCCTTGGAATTGTAACCGAGCCGCGTCAGAAACATCTTCATTTGCTCGGAGGTGGTGTTCTGCGCTTCATCCAGGATGATAAAAGAATCATTCAGCGTCCGTCCGCGCATGAAAGCCAGCGGCGCCACTTCGATCGTGCCGCGCTCCAGCATCCGGCGGGCGCGGTCGAAATCAACCATGTCGTGCAGCGCGTCATAGAGCGGCCGCAGGTAGGGGTTCACTTTCTCGGCCAGGTCGCCGGGCAGAAACCCGAGCTTTTCACCCGCCTCGACCGCCGGCCGGCACAGCACCATCCGCGCCACCTGGTTCTTCATCAGCGCCGCCAGCGCCATCGCCATCGCGAGGTAGGTTTTGCCGGTCCCGGCCGGCCCGATACCGAAGACCACGTCGTACTTGCGGATCGCGTCGATATAAAGCTTCTGATTGACGCTCTTGGGCGAAATAATGCGCTTGTGGGCGGAAACGTAGATGGTGTCGAGAAAGATCTCTTTCAGGTCGGCGTCGTGGTCACTACGCAGAATTCTGACCGCGTACTCGACGTCGCTGGGGTAGACGGTGTAGCCGCGCTTCAGGATCTCGAAGAGGTCTCCCAATAGCTTGGCGCAGAGCGCCTGCTCGGCGTGGCTGCCGGTGATCTTCAGCGTGGTTCCGCTGACCCCGATGCGGACGCCGAGCGCCTGCTCGATAGTGCGCAGATGACTGTCGTGCTGGCCGAGCAGCTCGCTGAAAAGACGTTGGTCGTCGAAGTGAAGTTCGAGCGAGTCGTCGATAGCTAACTGAGAAATAGTGTCTGCTCTCTGTTGATGAATTGGCGCGGTATTCACCGCGAATCTATGCTAATCCTTTTCCAAGCCCGATTTAAAGCCTGCCAGGGTTAAATTCAGACTCAACCAAGCGCAGCGGCGACCGCCCCCAGCGCATCGTCGAGCTTTTGCGGATCACGCCCGCCGGCCTGTGCAAAATCGGGGCGACCGCCGCCGGATCCGCCGACGATCGGTGCGATTTTTTTGATCACGTCGCCGGCCTTGATGCGGCCGGTCAGATCGGGGGTGACCGCGACGATTAGCGCGGCCTTGCCGTCCAGTTCGGAGCCGATCGCGACCACCGCCGAGCGGTACTTTTGGCGCAGGCGATCGGCCATCTCGCGCAGCGCCCCGGCTTCGACGCCCACGACTTTGCGGGTCACCAACTTGATTCCATGATGTTCGCGCACCGTCTCGGCCTCGCCGGCTCCACCCGCGTCGCCGGCCAGCAGCTTCTGCTCGAGCGCGCGCAGTTTCTTCTCGAGTTCCCGCTCGCGCGCTAGCAGGCGCTGCACGCGTTCGAGCGCCGCCTCGTCGCGGGCCCCCAGATGGTCGCCGAGATCGGCCAGCAGCCGCTCGCGGCGGCGAATCGTCTCGATCGCGCCTTGCCCGGTGACCGCCTCGATACGCCTGACGCCTGCCGCCACCGCCGATTCCGCTTCGAGCTTGAACATCCCGACGTCGCCGGTGCGCCCGGTATGGGTCCCGCCGCACAGCTCGATCGAGAAGTCGCCCATCCGCACCACCCGGACCCGGTCGCCGTACTTGTCGCCGAAAAACGCCAGCGCGCCCGCTTTGAGCGCGTCGTCGTAGGCCATCTCTTCGGTCGCGACCGCGGCGTTCTCGCGAATCCGGGCGTTCACCTCCTCTTCTATCGTCACCAGATCGCCCTCGGCGACGCGGCCCTGATGGGCGAAATCGAAGCGCAGGCGCGCCGGTTCGACCAGCGAACCGGCCTGATGGACGCTCTCGCCGAGCACCTCGCGCAGCGCGTAATGCAGCAGATGAGTGGCGGAATGATTTAGCATCGCGGCCGTGCGCCGTTCGCGATCGACCTTCAATTTCACTCGGCGCCCGATCTCGAACTCGGCAGGATCGCCGCGCAACAGCCGGCCGACGTGAACGATCGCGCCGTTCTGGCGAAGGGTGTCGACAACCTCAAAAATCGCGCCGTTCTCAGTTTCGATCACTCCGCGATCGCCGACCTGGCCGCCGCCTTCGGGGTAAAATGGCGTTTCCGCCGTTATCACCGATATGGTCTTATCATCAGCGCCGCTATAACTGGCGAGTATGATTTCGGAGGCAGCACGAAGGTCCTGGTCATCGCCAACAAATTTTGTCTTGATCGGCGTCGGGATAACCAGTTCCGGTTCTCTCTGGAGGCCTTTGCGGGCGGCGCGGCCGCGCTCGCGCTGCTCATCCATCAGCCGCTCGAACCCGGCGACGTCGACCTCGATCCCATCGTCGCGCAGGATGTCCTGCGTCAGATCGAGTGGGAATCCGTAGGTGTCGTGGAGTTGAAATGCGACGTCGCCGGGAAATCTCTTGCTCTTGAGGTCTCGCAAACGGTCGCGCCACTCTTCGATAAGCTGCAAGCCGCGATCGAGCGTCTCACCAAAACGAATTTCCTCAGTTTGCATTTCCAGGGCGATTCGACTGTGCTCGGATTTCAACTCCCGATACGCGTTCCCCATCGCCTCGACCACGGCGGCCGTGCAGTGGACCAGAAATCCTTGGCTCGCCCCGAGCTTCCGACCGTGACGTACCGCACGCCTAATTAACCGGCGCAGTACGTAACTCCGATCGGAATTTCCCGGGACCACGCCATCGGCGATCAGGAACGTAGCCGCCCTGACATGATCCGCGATCGCCCGGTACGAAACGTCGTTTGCCGGAAAGGCCCCGTATATAGGTGCCTTGACGAATCTTTGAAGCGTGGCGATGATCTTTTGGAAAACGTCGGTGTCGTAATTTCCTAACAGGATTTCCTTGCCAACGCGTTTGCTTTCCTCCGCACTCTGCAACACCGAGGCGACGCGCTCCAAGCCCGTCCCTGTATCGACATGCTTCATCGGCAGCGGCGTCAGTTTGCCCGCCGCGTCGCGGTCGTACTGGATAAAGACCAGATTCGCGAGTTCGATAAACCGGGCGCATCCGTCGACATTGACGCCGCAGGGTTGCCCCGGATGAGCACAAAACTGCGCTGCCTCAGCGCCGCGATCGATATGAATCTCCGAGCATGGACCGCACGGCCCAGTGTCACCCATCTCCCAGAAATTGTCCTTCTCGCCGAACGGCAGGACGCGCTCGGGCGGCAGGTAGCCGAGTTCGAGCCAGGCCTGCCGCGCCTCGTCGTCATCCTTGTAGACGGTGGCCCATAGCCGCTCGCTGGGAATTTCCCAAACGCTGGTTATCAGTTCCCAGTGGAACTGGATCGCCTCGCGCTTGTAATAGTCGCCGAACGACCAGTTCCCGAGCATCTCGAAGAACGTATGGTGATAGCTGTCGCGGCCGACTGCTTCCAGATCGTTATGCTTGCCCGAAATCCTCAGGCATTTCTGGCAATCCGCGACGCGCCGCTCGACCGGCGTGCGCAGGCCCAGGAAATAATCCTTGAACGGAACCATCCCGGCGTTGGTGAAGAGCAGCGTCGGGTCGCCTTTGGGGATGAGCGAGGCGGAGGGCACGATTTTGTGGCCCCGCTTCTCAAAAAAATCAAGAAACGATTGTCGAATCCTGTCCGTGGTCCAGCGCATCGTATTCTATTCTAATCCAAAGTTTCCCGCCGAAAACACACCGCGCTGGTATCCTCGGCCAGCGCCGTTGTATGCGTTCGAGAGCCGCTATTCAGGAGAAATCATGAAACGCAGCGACCATAGGATTCTAACCACTCATACCGGCAGCCTGCCACGACCCGCCGATCTGCTCGCGATGATCGACGAGCGCGAGGCCGGCGCGCTCCACGACCGGGCGCAACTCGAGCGTCGTATCGCCGCGGCGGTCGCCGAGACCGTCAAGCACGAGGCCGAGATCGGGATCGATGTCATCAACGACGGTGAGATGGGCAAGGTCGGCTATTCGACCTATCCCAAGGATCGGCTGACCGGATTCGAAGGGCCGTTAGCGCCCGCCGGCGGGCATCTGGAGTCCGACGTCGCGGACTTCCCGGGCTTTATCCAGAGCTTCCTGAGCGCGCAGGGCCGGCCGGTGACGGGGCTCAAGCGGCCGCAATGCAATGGGCCGATCAGCTACCGCAATCGCGACGAGCTGGAAGGCGACCTCAAGAATTTCAAGGACGCGCTCGTGGGCGTCAAGGCCGAGGAGACCTTCATGACCGCGGCCTCGCCGGGCGTGATCGCCTTTTTTCTCGGCAACACCTACTACCAGAGCCACGAGGCCTATCTGGCCGCGCTCGCCGACGCGATGAAGGTCGAGTACGAGGCGATTTACCGGGCCGGGTTCATCCTGCAGCTCGATTGTCCCGATCTGGCGGCCGGCCATCACGTCCAGTTCAGTGACGCGCGGCTCGATGGCTTCCGGCGCAATCCCGAGTTGCACATCGAGGCGCTCAACCATGCAGTCGCCGGCATCCCGCCCGAGCGGGTCAGGCTCCATCTATGCTGGGGGAATTACGAGGGGCCGCATCACCGCGACATTGCGCTTGCGAAGATCATCGACGCAGTTTACCGTGCGCGCCCGGCGGGCATTTCGTACGAGGCCTCGAACCCGCGCCACGAACATGAATGGACGGTCTTCAAGGATCACAAGCTGCCCGACGGCAAAGTCCTGATTCCGGGCGTGATCGATTCAGTCTCGAACTTTATAGAGCATCCCGAACTGGTTGCCCAGCGGATCTGCAATCTGGCGCGCGTGGTCGGGCGCGAGAACGTAATTGCCGGCACCGATTGTGGATTCGGTACGTTCGCCGGGAGCAGCGCCGTCGATCCGGATATCGCCTGGCACAAGCTGCGCGCGCTGGTCGAGGGCGCGCAGATCGCGACGGGGGAGCTGTGGTGAAATATCGGACCGGTAGCAGCTTGTCATTCTGAGCGCAGCGAAGAATCCCGGAAAGAACAGCCGACGGGCGAACTGCGCCCGGAATGATAATCGTAACAGCCGCTTTGAGACGCGATGCTAGCTCTTGCGCTTCGGCGGGGGCGCGGACTCGGCTTCCGCGCCCTCTTCATCGACGGTCGGGGGCGGCGCGGCGATGGTCTTGACCGAGAGCTTGAGGCGAAGCTTGCCCTCGATCTCATCGCTGATCGCCGGGTTCGCGACCAGGAAATCGCGCGCGTTCTCGCGGCCCTGACCGATCCGCTCGCCGCCGTAGGAGTACCAGGCGCCGAGTTTCTCGATCACGTTGTGCTCGCTGGCCATATCGATCAGTTCGCCCTGCTTCGAGATTCCCGAGCCGTAGAGAATGTCAAACTCGGCCTCCTTGAACGGCGGCGCGACCTTATTTTTGACGACCTTGGTCTTGGTCCGCGAACCGATAACCTCGGTGGCGCTCTTGATCGTGCCGATACGTCGGATATCGATGCGCACGGAGGAATAGAACTTGAGCGCATTGCCGCCGGTAGTGGTTTCGGGGTTCCCGAACATCACTCCGATCTTCATCCGGATCTGATTGATAAAGATCACCACCGTGCGCGAGCGCGCGATCACCGAGGTCAGCTTGCGCAGCGCCTGCGACATCAGGCGCGCCTGCAAGCCCATCTGCGGCTCGCCCATCTCGCCTTCGATCTCGGCGCGCGGCACCAGCGCCGCGACCGAGTCGATCACCAGCACGTCGATCGCGCCGGATTGCACGAGAGTCTCGGCGATCTCGAGCGCCTGTTCGCCGTTGTCGGGCTGCGAGATCAGCAGGTCTTCGACTTTGACGCCGAGCTTGCGCGCATAGCTCGCATCGAGGGCGTGCTCGGCATCGATGAACGCACCGATGCCGCCGAGCTTCTGGGCCTCGGCGATACATTCGAGCGCCAGAGTGGTCTTGCCGGACGACTCGGGACCGTAGATTTCGACCACCCGGCCGCGCGGTAGGCCGCCCACGCCGAGGGCGAGGTCGAGTCCGAGCGAGCCGGTCGGAATCACCGCCAGGTCGGCCTCGATAGCCTGCTCGCCGAGCTTCATGATTGAGCCGCGGCCGAACTGTTTTTCGATTTGACTTAGCGCCAGGTCCAGCGCCCTGCTCTTAATATCCTGGGCCATCGCGCCCTCCCGCCCGCCACAATTATCTTTGCGCATCTTGCCATAAACCCGGCCTAATATCGCTATCCCCGCAGCGTCGCGCCCAAGCCGAAAGCTGCCAGCGGCTCGTAGGTCGCGCCTTCCGGCGCGAGTCGGCTGCGGTAGAGCGTCATCGCGCGCGCCTCGACGATGCCGAAATCGCGGCTGGCGTATTGCTCGAAGGCGGGCCGCAGCGTCCTGAAGCGATGCGGCTCGCGCACCCGGGCGATCGTGAGATGGGGTGCGTAAGGACGAGGTTCCGCATCGAAACCGCCGGCGACCGCGGCAGCCTCGACCCGGGCGGCAAACCCGATCAGTTCTGGACTCTCGAGACCGATCCAGAGCACCCGCGGGCGATCGAGATTAGGAAAAGCCCCGGTGCCCCGCAGCCGGATGACGAACGGGGCGGCGGCGGCCGCCACTTCTTCGAGCTCGCCGGCGAGTTGCGGAAGGCGGCGCGAATCCACCGCATCGCCGAGAAACCGCAGCGTCAGATGCAGCTTGTCGCCACGCACCCAACTGATTGCGTCACGCGGGGTGCGCAATTCGGAGGTAAACTTATCGATCGCATCCTTGACTGCGACATTCATGTCCAGCGCGATGAAGGCGCGAATCCGGGCCGGCAGGTCATCGAGCCCTGCCATCGCTCTCCCCTGCGGCGTCGGCGTGAGCATTTTCGACCTTTGTCAGGTCGACCCGGACAGTGCCGATAAAGGTCGCCGACTCGACCCGCAGCGGAAGCCTGCGGGCATCGTCGGAAACCCAGATGGTGGTCGCGCTCGCCTCGCCGCGCATCTTGCTGTCGCTCAAGTAGACCACCGCCGGCTCGATCCGCAGGGCCTCGACGACCCCCAACGCGGTTTGGATTCGGTCGCGGCCGACGACCGTGAAACTAAGCACGTAGCGATTGGTAGCACTGAAAAGATCGAGCACGAACCTGTCGTCGACTTTAAGCGGTTGTGACAACGTCAACGCGGCGCCCGATATTATACCCCACGGATTGGCTGCGGTGAAGCGTTTGAGCTGGATACCGCGCGGCCCCGACTTGCGCATCGTGACCAGGTTTTGGGCGTGGTCGAAAGTCACTGCATAGTCATCGTGACGATGGTTCTCGCGCTGGCGGATCTGCATCTCGCGCGGCTGGAAAGTACCGGCTGCGAACCGTTCCTGTATGTAGTCGCGCATTTTGTAGACCACATCGACCGCCTTGTTGGTGCGGATAGTCGCCTCGGCGATCCAGACTGCCGGGTTTTGGGGCGCGCGATGCAGCTCGATTTGGGCTTCGGCCGCGGGTATTCCCAACCATGAAGCGACGTAGGTCAATTTTTCGCCGTCGCGAAACGGCATCGGACCGGGCCGGTAGGTTGGAAGCTCGACCTCGGGCGGCAATGCCATCATTTTCGGCATCTGCGTAAGGACCGGAACGGACCGTGAGTCCACCGCGGCCGGCTGCCCGGGCGCTGGCGGCGCGAGCAGCAGCATCGCGAGCGGCAATATCAGGGCGATCATGCGGCCGATCGATACTCGCCGGGGGGCGGATTGGGCGCTTGCAATAGTATCCACTTTACACAATCATTCTGGCGAACCGGGGAGGCTATGAAAATGTTTAGTAAGCGCTGGGTTCTCGCGCTATCCGCCGCAGTCGCTCTGATGGTTGTTCCATGGTCTGCACTGGCGCAGATGGGCGGCGGCATGAGCGGGATGGGCAACGTCCTGGGCCAGGCGATGCGCAGCACGCAACAGGGATCCAAAGCCAAGACCCCGGACGAGGCGGTTGCAGACGCTAAGAAGAAGCTTGACGACGTTGACCCCCGCGTTAGGGTCGCGGCGCTCGACGAGTTGGGGAACGTCAATACGCCGGAGGCTAACGCGATCCTGATGGACGCGATGAACGATCGTGACCTGCGCGTCCAAATCAAGGCTGTTGACGTGCTCGGGATGCATCAGTTCAAGGACGCGGTGCCGCAGATGTCGCAGGCGCTGTTTCTGCGCGATACGCCCGACGTCGTGAAGCTGCACATGGTGGCCGCACTGGGCCGCATCGGTGACGAGGACGGGATGCTGCCGGTGCTGACCTACTTGCAGACCCAGACCGACGAGCGTGCCCGCGGCACTGCAGTGTTCGCACTTGGTGAAATCGGCAATCCGAAGGCGATCGATGTGCTCACGCAGATTGTCGGCAACGATCAAAGTCCGATGGTCCGCAAGCTTGCACAGGAGGCACTGGCCAAAATCGACGGCGAGCTGCCGAGCGTCCACAGCGAAGAGGTTGCGGCCGAACGCAACAAGAGCGAGGAACCGACTTACGATCGGCTGGCGAAACTTCGCGAGATGGATCAAAAGCTCCAGGAGCAAAACTGGTAAATCGGTCGTCGCCGGGCCTCAGGTGTCCTGCGCTCGGCTTCGCTGCGCTCCGCTAGCGCATTATTTCATTGAGGCCCGACAATCCGCTGTAACGTTTGACGTCGTCGTACTGCTTCGGCACCTGTTCATCGATCGCAAAGTCAATACCGGCCGAGTTCATGGTCGAGAGGAAGGTCGCATGACCGTTCTTGAGGTTCCAGATTTGAGAGACGCGGGAACCGGAACTGTCCTGGACGCCGGCTCCGGGCACCGCGCGCGCGCGCGTGCCGACACGAAACACCTTCCATAAGTTCATCTGCGAATCGTAAAGGTCTTCCCAGAGCGGAACCGATGTGTTGGCGTCGGCATAGATGACGCGTTTGCCGTAGCAGTAGTCGGTATCCTCTGCGAGCGGCCGCACGTCGATCACGTTGGTATCGCGCAGCTCCCATCTTGCCCACCCCGGCCGCGGCCACATCAGCGGAAAGTAGTAATTCTGCTCGGCGAGATTACCCGCGGCGGCGCCGAAGTTGATCAACGTCAGCATTTTCATCTGCTGTACAAACTTCGCCTGGAAATCCCAGATGTCGCCGCTGAAGCCGTTGCGCCAATCATCCTCCATGAAGTCGCTCCCGCTGCTCTCGGAGCATCTGGCGCCCGCGTTTATCCTGATCGCGCGCCGCAGCTTGGGCGTAAAGAGATAATCGGCCTGGGGCTGCGAATCGTAATAGAGCGTGAGCCCCGAAGTATATTTCTGATCCTCGGGCGTCTCGATCATCCAGAATTCGGTGAAGCTCGGCCCGGAGGAATCACCGCTATCCGGCGTGGTGGCCGACGCGCCGCTATCCGCAAGATGGCGCAACTGGCGATAGACGGCGACCTGAGTGCTACAGGCGAGGTTAGAGAAGCGATCCTCACGGCATATGTTCTCGTTGCTGGAAGCCGTGGTGGATACCAGGTGGGGAAAGTAGCGAAACCAGAGGTTGGCTAGAATTTTCCATCCCTTGTGAGGCTCTTCCGGATTCGGGAAGGGCATCCCAGCGACGTAATCGCGCAGCGCAAGTCCGCCGTTGGGCGTCGCGACGAGTTTGACCTGGGGAGCGTAGCGCTCGGTCGCCTGCTGATAGAAGATCGGCAACGGATGAACCACGGTGGGACCGACGATCAGCTCGATGTCCGGCGGCATCTTCCAGAAATACTTGCCCTCGAACAACGCCTGCATGCCGGCCGGCATGAAAGCCGCGTACTGATGCCAGTTCTGCATCGTGATTTTCGTGCCGGGCGGGATGTCGCCAGTGGCCGAATCGTTTCCGTCAGCGCGCGCGTGCCCGCAGGTCGTAGCGAGCGCCAAAATCGTCAAGCTCAAGCCGATAAGTAAACGTAACTGCTTCATTCCGCGTCGTCCTTAACTTCGTCGGGTTCGCAAGGCCGCAGGATAGTTCATAATCCGCTGATGCTCCAAAAAAAATTCATCGCCTCGGTAGATCCTTGCCCTCTCAATACTCGGATTTCCTTCAGGTTGACAACCGGCAGACTGCGCGCAGAGCCGATCATGACTTTCTTCCGTCAGTTCGAGCGGCGTCCGAGCGACAGTGCGGGCGTCGTCCGGAAATCTACGCGAAGCGATTCACATCCAAAATTCATCGTCACTTTTCGGGCGGGAGCGCATAGATAATTTCGCCGCTGACTTCGATGGGCACCCGGGTGAGGAATTTTCCGGGCGTACCGGGCGGTCCCGCGACGCACTCGCCGCTGTGCGGCAAGTAACATGCGTTATGGGTCTGGCAGAGCAGGAAGCCGCCGTCAGCAGTGAAGAACTGGTTGTCGATCCAGTCCATCGCGATCGGCACATGACAGCATCGATTTACGTAGGCGTAAAACTCGCCAGCGAAATTCACGATGAAACATTCCTCATCGATACCCCCGATCGGCAGGATGAATTTTAGCGAGCCGCCCGCCGCGAGCTCTGCGACCCGGCCGACACGGTAGCGCACCGCCCCTGACTTGCGCCGCGGATGGCTCGCCCGCACCCGGCGCGTGCGTTTCATCGCCATCGCGGGCCGCCGCGCGGGTTCAAGTCCGCCAGGGCGAACCCCATCGATCGTGGAAGGCGACCTTCGCGACCGGCTTGCGCGTAACGCGGCGGAATTCCTCGACGGGATATCCTATCGGCATCATCGCAAAACTCAGTTGATCGTCGGGAATGCCCAGAACGCGCCTGACCTGGTCTTCGTAGCATAGATGCAGAGTAGTCAGTACGGTACCAAGTCCGAATGAGCGCGCAGCCAGAATGAGGTTTTGAATTGCAGGATAGATACTTGCGCCGGCCAGCCGCAAAACGAACTGGGTATTCTGTTCAGGCGTGAGCCATGGGACTTTGATCGGCAGGATCTGCAGGCACGGTATCACGATCACCGGCGCCTCGTGATAGTGATCGATCAGGTACATCGCGGAATCGAGGTCCTTCTGGTTCTCAGCCGCGGTGACGTGCGCCGGCAACACGCGCTTCGCATAGCCGGCGTGCACGTGCTCGGCACCCTGGCGATAGATATCGGCCAGCGCCTTTTTTTGCGCCGGGTCCGTAACCACCATGAATGTCCAGTGCTGGTTGTTGTAAGCGCTGCCGGCACGGATCGCGGCGTCGAGCAGTTTATCGATCACCTCGCGCGGCACCGGGTCGGGCTTGAGCATGCGCATCGTGCGGGCAGTGTAAATCGCGTCGAGAAGCTCCATCGTCACTCCTTATTTCGAGATGACCGCATCATCAAAGAGCATTCGAAACGGCGGCGCCACTCTAGCGTAAGGCGGTCTGAAATAGTTCAATAGCACGTCATGATCGAAAAGCCGCGCATCCGGCCGCTGGAAGCCTTTCCTGTCGAACATAATGGCGAGCGGATGGTCTGCCTGCGCGATCCGAGCGGCGCGGCGCCCGAGCCGATCGCGATCGGGATCGGCGCGTACTACCTGATCACGATGTTCGACGGCGCCACCAACCTGCTCGATTTGCAGGCCGCCTTCGCACGCCGATTCGGCGAAATCCTGCCTGCGGAAAAGCTCACTGAGCTGGTGACGGCCCTGGACCGAAGCTACTTCCTGGACTCGCCGGTCTATGAACAACGGGTCCGCCAGATGCGCGAGGAGTTCGCGGCGCAGCCCGAGCGTCGAGCGGCTCATGCCGGGCTCTGCTATCGCGATGAACCTGCGGCGCTGCGCGCAGAGCTGGGCGAATATTATACGAAAGTTGGCACCTTCCAGCCCGAGACGGATACCTCGGCCCCGGTCGGTCTGATTGCTCCGCATATCGATCCTCGCCGCGGCGGACCGGCATATGCGCGGGCCTATTCGCGGCTCGCGGGCGCATCTGCGCGACCCGAACTCGTGGTCATCCTGGGCACTTCGCATTACGGCGCCGGCCCGGAGCTGTTCACGGCGACGCTCAAAGACTATGCGACGCCGCTCGGCTCGGTCAGGACCGACCGCGAGTTCGTTCAGCGGCTGCAGAGCCGGTATCGCGCCGGCGACCTGTTCGGCGACGAGTTGCTCCATCGCAATGAACATTCGATCGAATTCCAGGCCTTGTTCCTCGCCCACGCGCTGGGCGTCGACAGCTACCAGGTCGTGCCGATCCTGGTCAGCTCGTTCCATGAGATGGTTGCACACGGCGAACAGCCAGCCTCGGAGCGCCGCGTCGGCGAGTTCCTCGAGGTGCTCGGTACCGCGATCGCTGCCGAACGGCGGCGCGTGCTGGTCATAGCAGGTGTCGATTTCGGCCATATTGGGCGCAAATTCGGCGACGATTTCGGCGTCGACGAGGGCAAGGCGACCGAGTTGCGGGCGGCCGATCGGCGCTTGATCGATCATATCGAGCGGGTTGACGGGGCGGGCTTCTTCGGTGCGATCGCTGACGAGCGCGACCGCTGGAGGATTTGCGGCCTGTCGCCGATCTACACCCAGCTCGAACTGCTCGCCGGACGCCGCGCGCGCCTGCTCGATTACGATATTGCGCTGGAACCGCCGACCGAATCGGCCGTATCGTTTGCGAGTCTCGCCATCTACTGAAGCCGAATCTCACGATATTCAGGGCGATTCGAGCGTTCCCACCCCTCGTTTCGTTAACTTTGACTCGCGCTTGACCGTTCCGTAGGCTGCACGAGTGTGATTCGACGTTAAGGCGTCGCAAATCATCTCAGTTGTGGAGGGGGGACCTTGTACAACGCAGCTTTCGATCGACTCGTCGGCAGAATCGCGACACTCACCGCCTTCTCGGTCGCGGCGGCCGCTCTCGCCATCGCGACACCCGTATTCGCACAAACCAACCAGCGCCCCCACCTGCGCGCCTACTCGATCGTCATGCCTTTGCGGGGCGCTACCCGTCAGATGGCGCGCAGCAACGCCCTGGCCTCGACCACAGTCCCGATGTGGGATTTCACGATCACGGCCTCGCGCGACAACAATACTTACTCGGGCTCGATGGTCGGACGGAGCCCGTTCTTTCACGGCGCCCGGACCACCAATATCCAGACCTACATCGTCCCGCTAATCATCCAGATGCCCGCGGGCGGAATCAAATACGATCCGACCGTCAATAATACCTGCGCGCCGGCCGGAGCGCCCCTGACGCTGCTCCAACAATCGCCGATCGTGGACACCTCCGATTTCACGATGAATGGCGTCAGCATCGGCACCGCGCAGTATGTAGACGCCTTTCAGCGCGCGAACTTCTGGACCAATGTCGAGGTGACCGGCAACCGTTACCATACGGTGCTGAGTCCGGTTACCACCTTGAGTGCGGTAACCGTCAGCGTGCCCTCCGGGAAAGGAATCAGCGATGCCGTCGACGCCTGCGGTCATAACGGAAATCTCGGCATCCTGGCGCTCGACTGGTTCCAGAGCTATCTGGAGGACACGCTTATCCCGTCGCTCGCGGCGCAGGGGGTCGGTCCCACGAGTTTTCCGATTTTTCTGATGAACGACGTGGTGATGAGTGAAGACGACCCTCCCGACGCAAGCAACTGCTGCGTTTTGGGTTATCACGGTGCTTTCGGGCTACCGACGCAGATGTATGCGCCGGTCGATTTCGACACCACCAAGGTCTTCAGCGGTGTCTCCGACACCTCAGTTTTCGCTCACGAGGTCGCTGAGTTTACGGATGATCCGCTGGGGACGAATCCAACCCCGCTATGGGGACATGTCGGCCAGGTCAGCGGATGCCAAAACAATCTCGAAGTCGGCGATCCGTTAACCGGCACCCTGTTTCCTGCGGTCAAGATGCCCAACGGCACCACCTATAATCTGCAGGAACTGGCGTTCTTTTCGTGGTTCTTCAGCACGCCATCAATCGGAGCGGGCGGTTTGTTTTCCGATAACGGCACCTTCACCAGCGATGCCGGGTCGATCTGTTCGTAGCTTTGCCGATTTTACGGGGAAAGGGGGGGCGGGATGTTGAATCGTAGAGGTATCTTCGGCCTGGTCGCTGGGATTCTGATCGCTGCCGCGCCCGTCCTGGCCGATTCCCTGACGCTCGTCACGAGCAAAACCACGCAAGCCGGCAACGACTCGATCAACTGGTCACAACTCGGCGCCGACGCGACTTCGCTCACCGCCAGCTTCCCTGCCACCTCAACCGAAGGGCTGAGTGTCACCTGCGGTCTGGCCGGTTCCGGCAGTCTGACCTCCGTAGTCTGCCCCGAGACGCCATGCAGTTGGGCCGGCGTGAGTTCCGGGATGAGCCCGGGCGATGAGTTGATCTGGACGGCAGATACCGGCAACAGCGGCAATGGACCGCTGACCTTGACCTTCAGCAGCAATATCGGAGGCGGCGGCGCATTCGTGCAGGCCGACGAGCCGGGCCAATTCACGGTCGAGCTTCAGGCCTATAACGGAACGACATCGCTCGGCTCGGTCAGCGAGAGCAGCGACACCAGCGGGGATCCGATCTATATCGGCCTCAAGGACACCACCGGCATCAACATCAACGAATTGGTCTTCAGTATCACGTCAGTAAGCCAGGGCGATCCCACCGACTTTGCGGTCGACCTGGTCGAACTGAACAATACCGGACCGACGCCTACGCCTACGGCAAGCGTCGTGCCGACCCCGACAGCGACCCCAACTCCCGGCGGGCCGACCAATACGGTCCTCACGTATACGCCTCACAAATTAGCGTTCGCGGCCGCGGCTTTCGCCGATCAAACCGGTGCATCCAGCGCGCCGCTCAAGGTAAAAGTCACCAATCCGAAGAACAAGACCAACGTCGCGGTGCTCTTCACTAGCCCCACGATTAGCGATCCTGATTTCGTCATTGATACTAACCCTGCCACGACGACCTGTACCGATGGTTTTGTGCTGAACCCGGGTGCGCATTGTTTCGTCGGCCTGATCTTCCAGCCTGCCGCGGTGGGCGCGCATTCCGGGGCCCTGGACATCCTCAACAATGCGCACAATAGTCCGCAGATAGTGTCGCTCAGCGGGACCGGCAAATCACCCGGGCTGATGATAAGTCGCACCGCGATCGCGTTTGGCAAGGTCGCAGTCGGCACGCCCAGCAAGACGCAGAACGTCACGCTGACCAACAAGAGTCCGGTTCCGATCGCGCTTAGCAGCATCCTGCCGACCGGCTCCGGCTTTTCGATTGCGAGCAGCACCTGCGGGTCGACGCTCGGTCACGTTGCAGGCTCGAACTCCTGCGTGATTGGAGTGATCTTCACGCCCGGTGCGTCCGGGGCGGCGGCGGGCGCGCTGACAATCACCGACGACGCCAGGCACAGCCCGCAGAAAATCACCCTTAGCGGCCGCGGCAAGTAAGCGTCGCTACGCGTCGGGGTTGATACCGGCCCGGGCGAACCACGCCGGCCATTGAACCGGCGGCGGCTCGCATCCGAACCATTCGCGCCACAGCCGGTTGCGAGCCCATCGAAGCGGCGCACCGTACTGCTCGGTCGAGGCCCCGAGCTTGCCTATCAGCAATTCGCGATGGAACCGTTCATCGGCGATATAACCGTTGCGCATCAGGTCCTGTTCGTACATCCGCAGCGTGGCGAGCAGGTCGCGCCGTTCATCGGGCGTGCATCGATTCACCAGCTCGCGGACCGCCTTGACGATAAAGATTTCGTGATCCTCTTCATCGGCGAGCTGATGATTAAGCCGCCAGTGGATGACCTCGGGCGTGTCCCAGGCCTGATGGATCGGCGCGCACAGGCCGCCATAGCCTTCGACCTGCATCAGCAGGGCCATCATGAAGCCGGGCATGCCGCGCTCGCCGATCGGAAAAATCCAGCGGCGCCACAAGCCATAGGTCCCTTCCCATTGCGGCGATTCGAGCCAGTGATTCTCCTCGGGATTGAGCGCGTCGCCGGCCTTAATATAGTGCTCGCCGTGTTCGGCCTCTTCGCCGATATGCTCGCAGAGGAAGGCTTTCCATTTGTAGTCGAGATCGAAGTTGCGCAGCGCGAAGGCCGACACGCCGCACAGCGCGTCGATCTCCTGACGGCCGCGATAGCCGTAAAATCCGGCCAGCAGCCGTTTCTCCTCGGCGGTAGCGGGCGGGCGCTTTTCAGCGTGCCGCCGCGTCAGGAATTCGGCCAACCACTCGCGATCGTTCTCGGCAGTTGCCATCGGCTTTCTCCTGTCGCGGGTCTGACGGAACAAAACACAATCGCCCGCACTCCGTCAAATCACTCCTTATAGCGCTCGGCGCGATCCAGAACCTCGTTGGCGCCGAGGGTCGCGGTGATCTCCGGCAGGATTTCGAAGCCTGGCGCGCCGGCGAGCATCCCGGTGCGATGCAGTTCGAGATACGCGTCGCGCAGCCGGACGTAGGCGGTGAATAGCGTGCTGATATGGATGATAACTTTGAAGCGATATTGGCCGGCCTGCTGAATCGGCAGCAGATGGCCGTTGTAGAGCAGCGGCAGATCGCCCAGCGCGTCCGAGTAGCGGCGCAGATCTTCGAGCGTGGTGATACCGTCGACGAAGATCAGATCGGCGCCGGCCGCGCGATAGGCTCTGGCTCGCCGTTCAGTCTCGGCCCATCCAAGCGGGCTCAGCGCATCGGTGCGTGCGATGATCACCAGGTCCCGGTCGCGGCGCGCGTCGCAGGCCGCGCGCAGCTTGGGAATCATCGTCTCCATCGGGACTACCTGCTTGCCCGCCATGAAGCCGCAGCGTTTGGGCCACACCTGGTCCTCGATATGCAGTGCCGCCGCGCCCGCCGCTTCGTATTCCTCGACGGTGCGCCACACGTTGATCGGATTGCCATAGCCGGTGTCGGCGTCGCAGATGACCGGCAGTCCCGAGGCGCGCGCGACCACGCGCACGTTGTCGACCATCTCGCTCATCGTGAGCAAGCCGAGATCCGGATAGCCGCGCGCCGCGGCGGTGCCGAAACCGGTCATGTAGGCGGCCTCGAAGCCCGCCGCGCGGGCCAGATGGGCCGTCAGGCCATCGTAGACAAACGGCGCGACGATCGGACGTCCGCCGGCCAGCGCTTGGCGCAATCGCACCCGGGCTTCGCTCATCGTAAACTCCTCACTGATCGATCTCCAATTTCAGGCTAACGGCAGCACCGGCTGCTGTCCCGGCTTCATCACCAGGAAGGCGAGCAGCTTGGCCGGCTGGCTGTTGCTGGCGTTGCGCGAGATACGATGAACATGGAGCGGCAGCTCGTACCACATCTGGCCGGCGGTATAGGTAACCGGCTTGCCGGGCTCGACCTGGCTCTCGATCGATCCTTCGAGCACGTAGGCGAAGGTCGAGCCGGGATGACGATGCGCGGTCGACGCCGCACCCGGCGCGTACTCGACCTCGACCACGACCACTTCATGGCCCGGCGCATCGGGCAATGCGTGATGGATCAATTCGGTCACCGTGACGCCCTTGTCGCCGGCGGTTGGATCTTCCGTGGATTTTTCCGCCGCCATCGCGATTCCGGAGTTCAGTATCGCGGCGATCGCGGCCGATCCCGCCGCCATCGTCTTCATCATCTCGCGCCGTGTGATCATCGGAAGTAATCTCCTCCCTGGGTTTGGTGAATAATTGCTCCCACGAGCAATAGCTACTTCATGCGGCCAAAGTAAGCGCATCCGATCGCGGTAATCGCGATCGAACTGATCGAGCCCGGCAGGTTGAACGCCCCACTCTCGCGCGCGTAGAGCAGGCTGAGGACGGTCATCGCGGCGTACAAAAAAACTCCCCAGCGCCGCATCTGCCAGTAGCCGATCAGCCCGGCGAGCCCCATTGAGCCGAAAATCGTCAGCGCGATGATAAATGACCAGCCGTTGAAAGCCAGAATCGCCTCGTGGTTCGCGAACACGAGATAGGCGGCCAATGGTACGCCCGCAAAGCCGATCAGGCAGCAGAGCGTGATCAGGATCGGGCGTGGCGCACGGGCAGGCGGCGCTATTTCAGCTTCCATCGGGTCTCCGCGCTTGATGTGGATTAACCGGCCGCGCGCGGAATCGAATCGAGCGCGCCGGGGTTCTCGAGCGCCGAAAGATCGCCCGGGTTGCGGCCGAGATGAACCGCGCGGAGCACCCGCCGCATGATCTTCGCATTGCGCGTCTTCGGCAGCTCGGCAACGAAATAAACCCGCTCGGGACGCAGCGGCTTGCCCAGCGACGCGACGATACGCTCGGCGACCAGCGCCTCCAGCTCCGCCGATCCCTGTTCGCCGGCGGTCAGGACCGCGAATACTACCGGCACCTCGCCCTTAGTAGGATGCGGCACGCCGACCGCCGCGACCTCGCTGATCGACGTGATTTCGCTGGCGGCGGCCTCGATCTCCGATGGCCCGACGCGTTTACCCGCGATCTTGAGCGTGTCGTCGGAGCGGCCATAGAGCATCCAATGGCCGTTGCGGTCGATGGAAGCAAAATCGCCATGCACCCACACGTTCTCGAAGCGGCTCCAGTAAGTTTCGAGATAACGTTCAGGATCGTTCCAGAAACCGTCGGTCATCCCCGGCCAGACGTTCATCACGGCCAGCTCGCCGACCTCGTCGATCACCGGCTGGCCGCGCTCGTCGAGCACCGCCGCGCGCATGCCGGGAATCGCGCTGTTGAACGCGCATGGCAGGATCGGGCGGAAGACCACGCAGCCGAGGATGCCGCCGCCTATCTCGGTCCCGCCGGTGTAGTTGATTATCGGTACACGGCGCTGGCCGACGTTCTCGAACAGCCACATGTAGGCCTCGGGATTCCAGAGCTCGCCGGTCGCGCCAAGGATACGCAACGAAGAAAGATCGTGGCACGCGACCGGCGCAGCACCGTGCGGCATCAGGCCGCGTACCAGCGTCGGCGAGAGCCCGGCATGGGTTACGTGGTGGCGTTCGATGATACTCCAGACCCGGTCGGGCGCCGGGTAATCCGGGGCGCCTTCATAGAGCACCGCGGTTGCGCCGAGCGTCAGCGCCCCGACGATCAGCCACGGCCCCATCATCCAGCCCATATCGGTGAACCAGAACAGCACCTCGCCCGCACGCAGATCGAACAGATGCGCCAGGTCCTGGGCAGCCTTGAGCGGGAACCCGGCGTGATAATGGACGGTGCCCTTGGGGCGGCCGGTAGTGCCCGAGGTGTAAATCAGCATGCACGGGTCCATCGCGTCCATCGGCTCGACTTCGGCACGGTCGGATTGCGCGGCCATCAGCCGATCCCAGAAGAGGCCGTCGGCAGCATCGTGCGCACCTAGCCGCCGGACGACCACGATACGCTCGACGCATTCGGCGATGCGCGCGGCCTCGCGCGCGAACTTCTCGAGCGGTACGGTCTGCCCGCGCCGGTGGAATCCATCGGCGGTGATCAGCACCTTGGCGCCCGCGTCGCGCAGCCGGACGGCCGCGGCCTCGGCGGCATAGCCGGAGAAGATCGGGATAAAGATCGCGCCGATTTGCGCGATCGCCAGCGCGCTGATCGCGGTTTCCGGGATCATCGGCAGGTAGATTCCGACCCGATCACCCTTGCGGACGCCGAGCTCGCGCAGAGCGTTGACGGCGCGCGCCACCAGCGTCGCGAGTTCCGCATAGCTGAGTTTTAGCGATGCACCATCTTCGCCCTCCCAGATGATCGCGGTCTGATTAGCGCGCGAACCCCGCGCATGGCGATAGACCGCGTTGTGCGTCAGATTCAGCCGGCCGCCGGGGAACCATCGCGGCCATTGCAGTCCTGACGAAAGATCGACCACGCGCTCATATGGCGTCTGCCACTCGATACCAATCAGGTCGAAGGTGGTGCGCCAGAAACGGTCGGGATCATCGAGGCTGCGGCGATAAAGCTCCTGATAGGCACGTTCGGGATCGGCGGCATCGACAACGATTCCGAGTGCGTTCATCAGGCGTTCGAGATGGCTTCCGCGCAGATAGTTCTCGGACGGAAACCAGATGGGGGACTGACTCTCGTTGGCAATCGGCGCCATATTCTCTGCTCCAGGCCGAAATAGGAACCCAATCCACGGGATAGAGTGGCCGCAGAATGGAAATTTTACAATTGCTTTGTAAAGCCCTCGCGATATTAAGGCCCGTTGTTATTGCAATTTCTTTCTGACTCCAATCCACGAACTGGCACGAAACTCGCACCCTGATGCGAGGCTCTCAAGAAAACAGCTCCGGAGAAGCAATATGCGAATCCACATCACGGTGTTTGGAACGGTGATCGCGCTGGCGCTGGGCGCAATGCCCGCCATGGCGCAGATGCAGCATTCGGCGGCGAGTCAAAACGCGGCCGCGCCGACATATTCCGAGACGCCGGTGGTCGTGATTTTCTCGGGCGGAGCGCCAACCACCGATCTGAATATGAACGGCTACGGGGCTTTTGATCAGTTCGCGCAACAACATCCTGATATCGTGCAGCAACTCAATCACGATCCGCGCCTGGTCAACGACCCCTGGTACGCGCAGCGGCATCCTGCCTTTGCTGAGTTTCTGAGGATGCACCCGAAGGTCGCTGAGGACCTGGCGGAAAATCCGGGAAATTATCTACCCACCGTCCGCGCCTGACAGCATCAACAGACCGGTTGACCGAAGTTGCCGCTCGCGATTCGTCAGCGCGGGCGGCAACTAATTTCAGATAGCTTGCCATCATAGGAACGGGAAACTAGCGTACCACGTGGCGACCGGCATCATCTTCCGCGCCGCGAGCAATGTATCTCGAAGACACCATCGTCGCGCCGGCTACCGCGCCCGGTTCCGGCGCGGTGGCTATCGTGCGCCTGTCGGGTCCGCAGGCCCATCGAATCGCGGAAGCAATCTGGCGACCGCTCGCTCGACGTTCCGCCAAATCACCTCTGCCGCCCAGCTACTTACGGCTCGGCGAGCTGCACGATCCGGCGCGCGGCATCGTGATCGATCGCGCGATGGCGGTGTTCTTCGCGGCTCCGCGCACGCTGACCGGCGAGGATGTTGCAGAGTTGCATTGTCATGGTGGCGCCTATCTCGTACGGCGCGCGTTGGGCCTGGCGCTCGCGGCCGGCGCGCGGTTTGCCGAGCCGGGCGAGTTCACGCGCCGTGCATTTTTGAACGGCCGGATCGATCTCACTGCAGCCGAGGCGATTCGCGACCTGGTCGAGGCGCGCGGCGAGCGCGCCCTGACTCTGGCGGTCGCGCAGCTCGGTGGTGCGCTGGCGGCGCGGGTCGAGAATTTGCGCGCGCAGGTGATTTCAATTCGGGCCCATCTGGAAGCCGCTATCGACTTCGCCGACGAGGATCTCGGTCTGCCTTCGCCGGCCCAGATCGCGGCCGCGATTACGACGCTCTCTGCTGACGTTGCGGTTTTGCACGCCAGCTTCGATCGAGGCCGACTGATGCGCGAGGGAATCCGCGCCGCGATTGTGGGACGCCCCAATACCGGTAAATCCAGCGTGCTCAACCTGATGCTCGGGGTCGAGCGCGCGATCGTTACGCCCATCCCCGGCACCACTCGCGACGTGATCGAGGACTCGATCGAGCTCGGCGGCTACGCCATCGTGTTGCAGGACACCGCCGGGGTGCGCGATTCCGCCGACCAGGTCGAGCGAATTGGGATCGAGCGGGCCTTGGCGCGGGCCCATGACGCCGACCTGTTGATCGCGGTGTTCGATGCATCGACCGGGCTGACTGCCGAGGATTTCCGAGTGGCCGCGTTGACCGAAGGCCGGCCGAGCGTTTCGCTGCTCAACAAATGCGATCTTCCGTCGGCCATCACCCAGCGCGATCTGCGGACGCACGGGATCGCGGGACCGATCGTGCGCTTTTCGGCGCTCGAAGCGATCGGCCTCGACACCTTGCGCAATGAAGTAGTGGCGCTGATCGAGGCTGCCGGCGGCAACTATGACGGCGGTGTTGCAATTTCGCGCGTGCGGCATCGCGAGGCTCTGGCGGGCGCGATCGAAGCACTCGGCCGGGCGCGCGCGGCCGCGCTTGCCAGGATGCCGCCCGAAATAATTGCCGTAGAGATGACCGCGGCGGCGGAGGCGCTGGGCGCGATTACGGGCGAGATCAGCACGGAAGACGTACTGGACCTGATTTTTCGCGAGTTCTGTATCGGCAAGTAACGATTCGAGGAGGCTTGCAAAATGGCAACGCTGCCCTGGAGGTCGCTTGGCGCAGTCGATCGGGAACGCGAATATCTAGCGCTGCTTTCGTTCCTGCCGCTCAGGCACGTCTGGAGCCTGCCCAGCTTTGCGATGCAGTCGAGTAGAATCCTGGCGCAACTGCAACACGCCCCGGGACTGCTCGGATACTCGTTGCTGGCGCGTCCGCTGCGCAAACATTTCTGGACGCTTTCGGTCTGGGAGAACGAGGCCGCGCTGCACGCCTTTGTTGGAGCGGGAGCCCACGCCGTCACGATGCGGTCGTTGGCTCCGTACATGGGCGCCACCCGTTTTATCCGATGGAAGATCCACGGGACCCGCATCCCGCCGAAATGGGCTGATGCGATGGACCGCTGGACCACCCAGAGCTGATTTTGGGTTCGCGGATCGGGAGCAGGCTTGGAATCGTCGATGTTCACTATTTACATTTTGTAGATAAATCCTACAGTGAGGGTCGGCGTGAGGGTCGGCGATGCCCGAGAGTCCCGAAGGCACAGGGTTTTGCGAGCCTCGCCGCGATCGGCCATAATCAGCCGCCCGGATTTCTATGCGATACGATCTAATTGTGGTCGGTGCCGGCCATGCCGGTATCGAGGCAGCCCTCGCGGCAGCCCGGATGGGCGCGGCAACGTTGATGTTGACGCTCAACCTCGACCATATCGGCCAGATGTCGTGCAATCCGGCGATCGGCGGAATCGGCAAAGGCCACCTGGTGCGGGAAATCGACGCGTTGGGCGGCGAGATGGGACTCGCGATCGACGAAACCGGAATTCAGTTCCGCTTCCTCAATACGCGCAAGGGCCCGGCAGTCCGCGCCCGGCGCGCCCAAGCTGACAAGGCGGTTTATCGCACCCGGATGAAGCGCGTGCTGGAAAGGACACCGAACCTGAGTATCCGGCAGGCGTCGGTCGAGCGGCTGCTGGTCGAGGATGGCGCGGTGCGTGGCGTCGAATCGCAAATCGGCGAGTCGTTCGAGGCGCCGATCGTAATCCTCACCACCGGCACGTTTCTGAAAGGGCTGGTCCATGTCGGTTTGAAAAATTACCCGGCGGGCCGCGCCGGCGATTTCGCCGCGATCGGGCTGAGCGAGCATCTGGCCCAGCTCGGCTTCCACATCGGCCGGCTGAAGACCGGGACCTGCCCGCGTCTGGATGCGCGCACGATCGATTACTCGGGACTCGAGTTGCAGCCGGGCGACGATCCGCCGCCCCCATTTTCGTTTCGCACTGAACATATCGCTCAGGGGCAGGTCCCCTGTCATCTGACGTACACCAACGCCCGCACGCACGAGATCATCCGTGGCGGGATCGATCGTTCACCGATGTATTCCGGCGTGATTTCCAGCCGTGGGCCGCGCTACTGCCCCTCGATCGAGGACAAGGTGATGCGTTTCCATGACAAGGAACGTCACCAGATTTTTCTCGAACCCGAGGGGCGCGAGACCGCTGAGGTCTATCCCAACGGGCTCTCGACGAGCCTGCCGCTCGACGTGCAGATCGCGATGGTCAGATCGATAAGAGGGCTCGAGAACGCCGAGATAATGCGACCCGGCTATGCGATCGAGTACGACTTCTCGGATCCGCGGCAGCTACGGCCGTCGCTCGAGACTCGGCTCGTCGACGGGCTGTTCTTTGCCGGTCAGATCAATGGCACGACCGGCTATGAAGAAGCCGGCGCACAGGGTTTGATGGCGGGAATCAATGGGGTGCTGAAGCTCCGTGGCGAGCCCGCACTTATCCTGCGTCGCGACCAGGGATATATCGGCGTGATGATCGATGACCTGGTCACGCGCGGTATCGGCGGCGAACCATATCGGATGTTCACCTCGCGTGCGGAGTACCGTTTGACATTACGCGAGGATAACGCGGATCGACGTCTTTCACCGATTGGCGAACGGCTGGGATTGCTCGACGCCAGCGCGGGCGCGCGAGCCCGGCTCAAGACTGAGTGCGTCTCAACTGAAATCAGGCATCTCTCTGCAGCTAAAATAGCGCCCACCGAGCCCGTGAATCGAGAGTTGTCGATAGCGGGGTCGTCGCAGATCGATCAGGTCGTGCACGCGATCGATCTGCTCCGGCGTCCTGAAATTTCCTATGCGACCGTGATGCGGATGCTTGGTCTCGAACCGGCACTCGATTTTGATCAAGCGGCGGAACTCGAAGTCGAGATCAAGTACGACGGTTATGTTCGCCGTCAGGCCGAATCGATCGAACGCTATCGGCGGCTGGAGAACGCCTCGATTCCGGATTGGTTCGACTACGACCGCGTGGCGGGACTTTCAACCGAAGTCAGGGAACGATTAACCTCCGTCAGACCAAGTTCGCTCGGACAGGCGGCGCGGATGCCCGGAATCACTCCGGCAGCCGTGTCGATTCTGGCGGTTCATCTGAGGAGTATCGATAGTGGCAGAGCGGTATAATTCTCTGGCCTCTCAGGTTTCACGTGAAACCGGTCGCGTCTCAACTAGTAGTCGTCGGCCGTCTACAACGGCCGGCAGGCGGCCGCGAGACCCGGAGGAGATAGGGAGCGAGGTCAGCCGCCTCGTCGAGGAGGATTCTGCCGGACTCGGCCTCAGCGCCGCGTTCTTCTCGCGGATGCGGATGTACGCGATCCTGCTCGCGGTCTGGGGCGACAAAATGAGCCTTACCGCTCGACCGCAGGACCCGGCCGACCTCGCATTCCACATCATCGATAGCTTGAAGCCGCTCGCGCTGGCGGCAACGGGCGATCTCACGATGCTCAGCGGCAGCCTACAAGCCGGCAAGGAAGTCCTCGACCTCGGCAGCGGCGCAGGCTTTCCCGGCCTGGTGTTGGCTTCCGCCTCACGAGCTCATTTCACGCTTTGCGAGTCACGTCGCAAGCGCACCAGCTTTCTGACCGTCACGGCCGAGGAGTTGGGTCTGTTCGATCTTACGGTGAAGGGTACCCATGTGACGCCCGCAAGCTTCACGCCCACCTGCGATCTCGTCACGACCCGGGCGCTCGGCGATGCTGGTAATTTTCATGGGGTCGCTAGAGCTGCGCTGCGGCACGGAGGGTATGCGATGCTTTACGCGAGCCCGCGTCAGGCAGCCGATTTTGCCGCCCAGCGAATCTCGGGCTTCGATCTGGCTGCCAGCGTGCCTTACGAGCTTTCACGCGGCAAGGAAGCCGTCCAGCGCGCGATTGTTTTGTGGCGCAAAGCCTAATCGATCGCCTGCCTGTGTATAGATGGGGCCCCGAATGGCGGGCCCGTTTGCTTTCGGACGCGGTAATTGCTTTAGATCATTAGTGTGCTGAAGGCCTGACCGTTTCACGTGAAACACAGGCCGTAAGGCGAATCCGGCAGGGCGTCCATCTTTCGGGCGCGATGCGGTCGAATCGGATATGTGCGGGTGATGTTGTGGGGCGCGTGATCGCGATAGCCAATCAGAAAGGCGGGGTCGGCAAAACCACGACCGCAATTAATGTCGCGGTCGCCTTGGCACAATCGGGCGCGCAGGTCTTGTTGATCGATCTCGATCCGCAAAGCAACGCGACTTCCGGCCTCACTCGAGATGCGGGCGAGCTCAAGCCCGGCGCGCCACCTGTGACGATTTACGATGCACTCATCGAGCGCCTGTCACTCGCGTCGGTGCTGCGACCGGCACGAGACAATTTGATGTTGGCGCCGGCGGGTGCTGATCTGGTCGGCGCCGAGATCGAGCTGGCCGCGATTGAAGGTCGGGAATTGCGTCTGCGCGCCTTGGTGGAATCGGCACGCGATAAATATAACTATGTTCTAATTGATTCGCCCCCGTCGCTGGGCTTGCTTACGCTCAATGCCCTGGTCGCCGCCGACACAGTTTTAATCCCGTTGCAATGCGAGTATTACGCCCTCGAAGGGCTATCGGCGCTGCTCGGCACGATTCAGCGGGTGAAGCAGGCGCTCAATCCGCGGCTTGAGGTCGAGGGTATCGTGCTCACGATGTTTGATTCGCGCAATCGGCTCAGCCGTGATATCGAGCACGAAGTCCGCGGCCATTTTCCCGATCAGGTTTTCGCGGTCGTCATCCCACGCAGCGTGCGACTCTCGGAGAGTCCCAGCCATGGATTATCGATTTTCGAGTACGAAGGCCGATCGGCGGGTGCCGAGGCTTATCGGCGGCTGGCTGCCGAGCTAGCGGCGCACGGAGCGCCGGCGCCGATCGTATCATGAGGCGGCGCTGGCCCGCGAATTACAATTCGGAGGCAAAAGATGCTTCGCAAGAGCCTTGGTCGCGGACTCGACGCGCTCCTCGATAGCACCAGCCCGACGCAACCGCTGCAGGACGACGGCACGGCGCATCCGGCGGCAGCGGACGAGCGGGCGCTGACCATGGTTGCGGTCGGCCGAATCGAGCCGGGACCATTTCAACCGCGCCGCCATTTCGACGCTCTCAAGCTCCAGGAGCTGAAGCGCGCGATCGAGGCCCAGGGAATCATCGAACCGCTGGTGGTGCGTCCCAAGCCGAGCGCCGGAGCCGACGGGATGCCGCACTACGAATTGATCGCGGGCGAGCGACGGCTGCGGGCGGCGCGCGAGGTGGGGCTGGCGACGGTGCCGGTAATCGTGCGTGCGCTGGAGGATCGTGCGGCGCTCGAGATGTCGCTGGTCGAGAACCTGGCGCGCGAAGAGCTGAACCCGATCGACGAGGGTCGCGCGCTCAGCCGGCTTAATCAGGACTTCGCTCTAAGTCACGACGAGATCGCAGCGCGGGTCGGCAAGAGCCGTCCATACGTCAGCAACGCAATCCGGATTCTGGAATTGCCGGCGGCGATTCTCGCGATGGTTGAAAGCGGCCGGCTGAGTCCGGGACAGGTGCGGCCGCTGCTCGCGATCGAGTCGGCCGACGCACAGATCGCGGCGGCGAATCGAATCGCCGAGCAGGGGATTACGGCGCGCGGCGCCGAAGCGCTGGTGACCGAGCACAAGGCGCGGCGCAGGGCGGGCGGCCGCGGCGGCGTGGTCGTTCACGACGCCAATCTAGCGGCGCTCGCCGAATCGTTGCAGCGCGCGCTCAAACGCAAGGTGAGAATTTTGAAACGTCGCGGCAAGAGCCCGGGCCGTATCGAGATCGAGTATTACGACGACAATGACCTGACGGCTCTTGCCACGACTTTGACGGCCTCGCCCGCGAGAGGCTGAGCGACTTGGGCATTGCCGTTAGTGGTCAGCGGCAGGCAGGGGAAAAGCCTCGGCGCGCTCCCTACCACAAATGATTCGACTTCGTCGTTAAATGGCAATTCCACTTACGAGCCGATAAGCAGCGTCTGGGAAGGCAGCGACGGGGATCTGCTCGAAGCGATTTTCGGCTTTTATCCGACCATCCCACCGGAGCCGATCCTGGACTCGACCTATAATTCTGGCCGGATCTGGAGAGGCTCGAAGCGGGAAGTGGTGTCGATGGATCTCGACCCGCGATATAAGCCGATGATCGTTGGTGATAATCGTAAAATGATCGGTATTCGTTCTGGAACCTTTGGAACCGTTGTTTACGATCCGCCACACGTCGGTCCGCAGGGCAGAGACAAGAGCCGCAAGCGTTTTGATATCGACTTTGGTGCGACGGTCGAATGCGGAAAAGAGCAGGACTGGAACCTGAGCTATCTCTACCCGCCATT
>DATJRJ010000016.1:0-14451 GCA_035504735.1 Binataceae bacterium (SeqCode) | reverse complement strand
GCGCGCTCGGTCTCGAGGGTGCGCAAGGCTTTCTTGAGCGCGGCCAGGCTGACCGGCACAGCGTGGCGCGACTCGATCTCAGTTTCGCTGACCTGGAAGATTTCGGGCCGCTGCAGAATGACTTCGATCCCCGGATGACCTTCGAGGCTCAGCTTTTTGCCAAGCCGCCGCAGCTCGGCCACGTACCGGGCCGCCAATTCGTCGTTAACCTGCAGGCGCGCGCGCGGCGGCCCCACCGGAGCATAACGCAGGAAAACCTCCACTCGTCCGCGCGCCACCACCGCCTGCACCAGGCGTCGGACTTCCGCTTCGTGTTCACCCCATCCCCGCGGAACGTTCAATTTGAATTCCAGGAATCGCTGATTGAGCGTGCGAACCTCGGCCGTCGCCTGGATTCCGGCGCGCTCGACCTCGGCCCGTCCAAAGCCGGTCATGCTGCGCATCACATCATTCCCCCCGACGCCCGGCGCCTTGAAGAGAGTTGAAGTAAAACTTTAATGTGGTCTCGGCGCTGGCCGCTAGCGTGTAGCATTCCAAAATCCGTGCACGAGCCGCCGCTGCCAAGCCTGCGCGCGCGGCTTCCGATTCGGCAAGGCCGGCGAGCGCTCCGCTCAGCGCAGCCACGTTTCCCGGCTCGACCGTGATCCCGCAGCCCCCGGCGACTGCGGTGACGGCGCCCGCGATCGCGTTCGCGACTACTGCCAGTCCGCTGCCCATCGCTTCCAGCAGCGCCACGCCAAGCCCTTCTCGTAGCGAGGGCAGAACGAAGATATCGAGCGCCCACAAAAGTTCGCGCGGATCTTCGAGCTGTCCGATGAAACGGACCCGCTCGCCGAGGCCCAGTCTGACAGCCTCGTCACGCAGTATCTCACTTTGGGTTCCATCTCCGGCAATCAAGTAGCACAGCTTGCGGCCGGATGGCGCGGCCGGATCGTTCAGAAGCGCGGCGAGCGCTGCCAGCATGAAACGATGGCCTTTGCGCGGTTCGAGCGCCCCGACCGTGCCAATTGCGATCTCGTCGCCGGCGAGCCCCCATCGCGCCCGAGCCGCGAGGCGCTCGGCTTCCGACGGCGGCCTGAACCGTTCCGCATCGATTCCGCTCGGAATAATCGTGATACGCGAGCGTTCCACGCCGGCTGCGGCCAACGCATCTGCCGCGCCTTCGGAAATCGCTGCGATACCCTCGACCGAGCGATGATACAGCCAGGGCGCGAAGAGCCGGTTGGGCCGGTAGTCCATCCTGCGGGTCACGACCCGCGCACCGGCCAAACCGTGCGCATAGGGCGCGAGCGAATGGGCGCGTGAGGTATGGAAATGAACCACGTCATAGCGTCGGGCGCCGAGCATGCGGCGCAACTCGATTCCGGCGCGGACATCGAGCGCGTTGCGAATCGCAAGCGGATAGCATCGCACGCCCGCGCGCTGCGCCCGCTCGAAGAGCCGTCCGCGCGGATCGCACAACAGGTCGGCCCGATGGCCCCGGCGGATCAGTTCGAGCGTCAGCCCCAGCACCTGGACCTCGCCGCCCGCGAAACGCAGTTCCGGATCGATCCCAGCAACGCTTAGCCGCCGCGCCTCAGGTACGATATCGGGCCGGTCTGATGACTGCGCTGCCAGCACTTCGCTCAATCCGCAAACCGGTAGTAAACGATGGCGGCGAAGGCGGCGAAGGCGTCCCGCCATCCGATTTTCTTGCCTTCCTCGTAGGTGCGGCCCGAGTAGGAGATTGGGACTTCGTAGATGCGCCAGCGCGCGCGCGCCGCCTTGGCCGTGATTTCGGGCTCGAAGGTGAAGCGATTGGCCGAGAGCTTCAGAGTGATGAGCTTGTCGCGCCGGAACGCTTTCATCCCGGTCTCCATGTCGCTCAGGTTGAGATCGCTCACCATGTTCGAGAGCAGCGTCACCATCCGGTTGGCCAGATAGTGCCAGAAGAACAACACGCGATGAGGACCGGCCAGAAAGCGCGAACCGTAAACCATGTCGGCGCGTCCGTCGATCAGCGGCGCGAGCAACGTGCCGTAATCGCGCGGATCGTATTCGAGGTCGGCATCCTGCACGATCACGTAATGATTTCGCGCCGCCGCGAAACCCAGCCTGAGGGCCGCACCCTTGCCCCGGTTCACCGCATGATAGAAACGTTGGACCCGAGGTTCTTCGAGTTTCTGGAGGAACTCGCGAGTGCCATCGACCGAGGCATCGTCGACCACGATCACCTCGGCCTCGTAGCCGCAGTCGAGGACCCGGCGAATTACCTCGCCGATCGTATCAACCTCGTTGTAGACCGGAATCACCACCGAAATATTGACCCCCGAGCTCATGACCTCCCCGCCGCCGCTCCGCACGCTAAGCGCTGCCCGTAAACGACGATTTCCGTACTGCAGTTGCGCCGAAACGTTCGAGATCGCGCGCCATACGTCGGGTCAGCATCTGCGAGGCCCGGTTTCTGATCGCCCGCCCGGTGCCGAAACCGCGGGCCGCTGCCCAGGCACGAAAGACTCGCATCTGATCGGTCCGGCTGACTCTGGCGAACGGAAAATGGCCGAGTTGAACCAGATTGCGCAACTCGCCGCGGCGCCGGTTAAGCCGGGGTGCGCGGCGGGTGCGCTCGTGATCGATGAAGACCAGGCCGATCGGTTCGCCGCGCCGGACGAAGATATTGAACGGCGTCAGGTCGCCATGAATCAGGCCCGCTCGATGCAGCCGCCCGACCTCGCGGCCCAACGCCCGCAAGGTCTCGCGCCGGGTCTTGAGGTCGGACTGCTCAAAAAAACGCGGCAGCACCTCGCCGTCGATCCGCTCGGTCATCAGCAGCGTCCGCCCGCGCCATCCCTGTTCGCCCATCATCAGGACGTCGGCGACGGCGAAACCGGCCGCGCGCACCTCGAACGATCCGGCCACCGCGCGACGCGCCCGCGAGCCGCGCGCCAGCCGTTTCGGAATCGCGAGGGCGCGCGAGGCGTCGAACAACTTGATGAAAACGATGCGTTTGCTGGCGGCGCCGCCATGGCCGCTAAGCCGAATCCGGTAGGTCGTCGCATGACGCGAGCGGCGCACCGGCTTCAAGATTTCGCCGTGAATTGCGGCACTGGCGGCTTCGAGCAATGCGTTACGCCAATCCGAATCGTCGCCGGCATAGAGATCGAGGCGCCAGCCCTCGCGCTCGATGCGGTCCGCCGCGGCCATCAAGCGAGTCCCCGACGCGCAAGCGGCTCATCTGACTGCCGTGCGATGCGTTCCGGAACCAGCGTGAGGGCTTTGCGCACGGTTGCCGCAACTTCGCCCGGCGCGATGCGCCGCATGCATTCGCGTTCGATCGGGCATTGGCGAAGGTAACAGGGATGACATGGGATTTCGCCTCTGAGCGCGAATTCTGCGAAGCCCCAGGGAGCCGAACGCTCGGGCGCCGTGGAACCCCACAGCGATACAATCGGGCATCCCACCGCCGCCGCGATATGCATCGGGCCACAGTCGGGACCGAAAGCCGCTGCGCACTGCATCAGGATCGGCGCGAGATCGCGGAGCGTGGTCCGCCCGGCCAGATTGAGAACTGTGACGTCCCGCAACTGCTCGACGACCTGGGCAGCTAGCGTCGATTCGTCACTCGCGCCCAGCAAAACCGGAAATAGCGCCGGGGCGTCGCCGTCAGGCGTCGCCAGCCGCCGAATAACGGTGGCGATCGATTCCGGAAAATAGATCCGACTCGGCCACGATGAGCCCAGAATCACTGCCAGCAGCGGCCGCGGCGCATCGATTAGAAACTCGTGGGCGCGGCGCTGCTCGGCGTCGGTAGGTTCGAGCCCGAACTCGATCGGCGCGGCCGGAAGCCCGAGCGCGTCGCCGAACGTCTGGTATTGCGTGAGCTTCAGCCGCATCGGCGGCTGTAGCGGAATCTGCCGAAGATTAAAGTGATGATTGAATTCCTTGGTGTTGGCGCAGTTGAAGCCGATGCGATCGCGCGCGCCTGAAGCCAAGGAGATCACGCCGCTCTTCAGATGCCGTTGCAGATCAAGCACCAGGTCGAAGCGCTTTTTTCGGATTTGCCACAAGACCATCGGAAACGACCAGGGCGCCGTGCGATCATAGACGATGACCTCGTCGAGCCATCGATGGCCCGCGATGATCGGCAGCGATTTCGGCTCGACTACCCAAGCGATATGCGCCGCGGCGAAATTTCGACGAAGACGACCCAATAACGGCAGCGCGCGCACCACGTCGCCAATCGAACCCATCAAGATAATCAGAATTCGGCTGGGATTCGGAAGTGGAGAGTCTGGATTCGAGGTCATCGGCGTCGCCCGGCTACGCGCGATGATAACGGCGCGGCCAGCCCGCGAAAAGCCCGTCCCCGAACTAAATTCGCGCCTAGTCCCAGTCCAGCGCACCGCGTTGCCAGGCGTAGATCAAACCCACGCCCAAAATCGCGATGAAGATTAGCGCCTCGACCAGCCCGAAAACGCCGAGCCGGCGAATCTCGACACCCCATGGAATCAACAGGATTACTTCGACATCGAACACCAGGAACAGGATCGCGACCAGGTAAAAATGCACCGAAAAGCGGCCCCAAGCCCCGCCGCTCGACTCGTTACCGCATTCGAAAGGCTCGCCCTTCACCGCCGAAGGCCGGCGCGGCGTGATGAGCCGATTGATCGTCACCATGATTAAGACGACCAGGCCGGCGACGCCGAGCGTGACCGCGATCGGGAACCAAGTCAGCATAGAATCTCTTGCACCTGTGCAGAAAATAGCCGATAGCCGCGCCTTTTCCAACGGCGTCCGGAGCGCGTGGCGCGGCCGCTCGCGACTGGCTAAGCTTCTGGCGTGTCCGAAGGCGGCCTATCGTCGAGCGAGAAATGGATCGGGCAGGCGGTCGCGACGCGATGGTCCGGCGCGCGCGCCGGCGCTGTGAGCGCCATCAAAGGCGACGCGTCAGGACGCCGCTTCTGGCGCATCACGATCGACAGCGCGCACAGCGAGGTCCCCGAATCCGCGGTGGCGGTCGACCTCGGCCCCGACGATCTGCCGCTCTATGCGCGCGCGCTCGGCCTGCTGCGCGAGCCGCTCACTGAGCCGCCTTTTCTGAACGTTCATCGCTTCCTCAAGTCGATCGGCGCAGCCGTGCCGGAGCTTTACTACGAATCGCGCGGCGAACGGATGCTGCTGGTCGAGGACCTCGGCAGTCTGCCGCTGTTCGAGGCCGCATCGCGCGCCTCGCACGAGGAGGCCGCCGCGCTCTACCGCGCGGCCGTCGATCAGTTGCTCCTGATCCATTGCGAGGGCACACGCTGCGCCGATTCGCGATGCGTCGCGTTCGCGGTCGCCTACGACCAACGGCTCTTCCGCTGGGAACTCGAGCAGTTCGCCGAGTTCGGGCTATCAGCGATCGCTCCTGGAGCCGCCGCGGCGCCGCTGGCCGGCGAATTGGACCAGCTTGCGGCCCGGCTGGGCACGCTGGCGCGAGTCTTCTCGCATCGCGATTATCACGGCCACAATCTGTTGGTGCAGAGCGGCCGCATCCGCGTGATCGATTTCCAGGATGCGCTGATGGCGCCGGCGGCGCAGGATCTGGCCGTGCTGCTGACCACGCGCGATACATCTCGTATCATCACTCCCGTGCTCGAGGAGCGCCTGCTTGATTACTACCTCGCGGGACGCGCCCGCCGCGGCTGCCCCGAACCGACGCCGGCTGAGTTCTTCGAGAGCTACCGGCTTTGCGTGCTGCAACACGCGCTCAAAGTGATCGGCCGCTTCATCTATCTGGAGCGACAGGGGATGCGCGGCTATGCGGATCATTTGCCATTCGCCACGGCGCAGGCCCGCCGTGCCCTCGCGACGCTCGCCGGCTTCCCGGCGCTCAGCGAACTCCTCGGAGCCGCGCAATGAAAGCGCTGGTGCTCGCGGCTGGACGCGGTGAGCGATTGCGCCCGCTGACCGACTCGATACCCAAGCCGATGCTCGAGCTTGGCGGACGGCCACTCATCCATTACGGGCTCAAGATGCTGCGGCGTGGCGGGATAACCGAAGTCGCGATCAATCTTCACCATCTCGGCGATCACTTGGCGGCGGGGCTCGGCGAGGGTGCCGAGTTGGGTCTCAAAATTAAGTATGCGCCCGAGCCGACACTGCTCGGCACTGCCGGACCGCTCAGAGGACTCGCTGCGTTTTTCGGAAAAGAGCCGTTCATGGTGATCAACAGCGATACCATCATGGACTTGGACCTGGCCCGGATGCTCGACTTTCATCGAAGGCGCGGCGCGCTCGCGACCTTCGCACTGCGACCGGTGACGAGCCCCGAGACTTATAGCGAAATCGAGATCGCAGCGGAGGGCCGAATAAGTGCGATGCGATTACTGACCGATCGCGCGCACGGGCGCTTCGACGTATACGCAGCGCCGGCCGCGGCGACGGGCGCTTCGACTGCGTTGATGTTCTGCGGGGTCACGATTTGCGAACCGGCGGTGCTGAAACTGCCGCTCAGATCACCGCCGTCGAGCTTGATGGGTGATCTGTTCGCGCCAGCCCTGCGGGCCGGCGCAACCTTGTGCGGCTTCAGGTACGAAGGTTACTTCCGGACCGTCGATGACCTCGCTGCCTGGAACTCCCTGCAGCGCGAATTCGCCTCGACACCGCCGCCACTCAGCTACCTGGCGTAAGCACTTTCGTCTCGCATCGGGAGCCTTAGCTATTCTCCGGGATGGCAGGGATTGTCATTCTGAGCCGAGTAGCTAATCGCTACTTGCAACGACCCTCTCCTACCAGGACTGACTACTGCAGCTTTCTCAAGGGAGCGCGAAATTGCGCATCGCGATCGGTGAGTGTTCCTTCAGCTTGCGTCGATTCCGCAGGGCACCAATACTTTATTTAAAGACACTTGTCCGGCTTGTCCCCAGCGTTTGGCCCGATAAGATCTGTGCCACAGAGACTTTTGCTCGCTTCGGAGATTGGTGAAAAACCAGACCAGATAACCGCGGCAAGATGAGTTGAAAATCAGTGCTTAAAAATGAAATCCCATTCAGAATGGAAATGGCGCCTATCAGCAGTCGGACGATGATCATCCTTGGGGCGCTGCTTTTCGCAACTCTTCTCATGATGGCCGGGTGTTTCGGCCCCGGATGGGGCGGGGGACCCGGTTGGTATGGAGGGGCTCCCGCGCCGGTCTACTATCCAAACGTCTACTACACGAATCGCTATTACCGAGGCTATGGCGACTATCCGCCACACGGTTTATTCGGCGGCTATCCTCCGGCTCACGAGGCGTGGAACGCGAGTGTCCGCGGCCGCAGCAGTTATGACCACAGCGCTGAACACTACGGGGGTGGCTTCGGAGCTCAAGGCGGCGGAGAACACGGCGGCGGTGGCGGACACGTTGATGGCGGAGGCGGCTGGCATGGCCGCTAATTACCGATGGCGGGAGAAGGCAATGCTTCAAGCAAGCGATGGTAATCGAAGCAGCGCGACCGGTCGGCTAGCCGTGTGGGCCTTGTGCATCAGCATCGTACTCGGGCTGTGCGGCGCCCGGGCAGTCATGGCGCAGGAGCCGGGCCAGAAGACCTTCGGTTCAGCTCTCGAGGCAACCGACGCCTTCGCTGCGGCGGTGCAGAATCACGACGAGGCGGCAATGTTGGCGATTCTGGGTCCGTCGGGCAAGGACCTGATTTCCTCCGGCGATCCGGTTGCCGACAGGAACAAACAGGATAGCTTTGCTGCCAACTATCGAGAGTCGCATCAATTTGCCGCGGCCGGCGATGGACGGACTTTTCTGTACATAGGTCCGAACAACTGGCCGACTCCGATACCGCTGGAGAAAAAAGGATCGCAATGGTATTTCGACACGAATTACGGCAAACAGGAGATTTTATATCGGCGAATCGGCGCCGATGAACTGAATGTGATCAAGGTCTGCGCTGCGATCGCAGATGCTCAGCGAGACTATTACGCCGGGCTCCACGACGGTGCATCGGAGCATCAGTACGCTCAGAAATTTCACAGCACGCCAGGAATGCACAACGGCTTATTCTGGGAAGTGGAGGCGGGGCAGCCGGAGAGTCCGCTCGGTCCGCTGGTCGCCCAGGCGGCTAATGAAGGTTATCAACATCATGCTAACGGCCAGCCGCAGCCCTTCAATGGCTATTTTTACCGCCTACTAACCAGCCAGGGAGCCAGCGCGCCCGGCGGCGCCAAAAGCTATATGGTCGACGGCAAGATGACCGGTGGATTCGCGGTGGTTGCGTATCCTGCCACCTATCGCGACTCCGGTGTGATGACCTTCATGGTCAATCAGGATGGTCAGATCTATCAAAAGGACCTTGGTCCCGATACCGCACTGATAGCCAGCAAGATGGTGGCGTACGATCCGGATTCGACCTGGGAAGCAGTGAACAAAGCGACCGTTGCAGGAAAATAGCGACGGTTGCAGGAAGATCAGAATCGATTGTTGGTGCAGATCCGCGTAGTAGAAAATCCCGGGATTCTTCGTCGCGCTCATCTGGGGCGATAGGGGGCAGACTCTCACTGTGCCAAGCTGGGAGTCGCGATAGCAGCGCGCGATGGGCCGATGAGTTGGCCGTGACTAAAGTGCGCGCCTGCTCGAGCGGAGAGAAATCATGGAAACTGTTCCCTTCGTTCAGGAGTTGGAAAACTTTAAGACCGAGCGCCTTGCTCCGATCATCAAGGCCGGCCAAACCTCGCTCGCCGGTGGCCCGGCCGTCGATGGGAAGCAGATGCTGCAAATCGCGCTGGCCAACGAGATCAGCGTGAGCGAGTTGGCGGCGGCCTGGATGCCGAGCACCCCAGAGATCGACGTTAAGATCGCGCTGGCCCGGCAGGCCGGCGACGAAGCCGGGCACTTCGAGTTGGTGGCCGAACGGCTCGGTGCGCTCGGGTTCGATAGCGCCGGGTTTCGCGCTCCAGCCGAGAATCCGCTGTTTCAATATCTGAAGGGGCTTTCGAGCACCGTCGAGCGAATTGCCGGGGGCCTGTTCACGCTCGAGTCGATCGCGTACGCGGTCAACGAGAACTTCATGGCTTTCTGCGAGCGGCAGGGCGACAGTGAAACGGTGCGAATCTACCGCGAGTACATCCAGCCCGACGAGCGTGCGCATCAGCAGCTCGGTAACCGACTGCTTGCCAAGTACGCGACCACGCCGGAACTTCAGCGGGCCGCGCGGGAGACCGTCGCCAAGGTGATCGAGATCTCGGCGGCCGCCCGCGCGCAGGCCGCCGCGCGGATCGGCAGCGCCTGCTTCCCCGGCTGCTGAAGCGCGTCAGCCTCCGAGGATCCGCGATGATGTGATTCGCCTCGCGCGCGCGGCGGGCGCTCAGCCGGGCCCGCCGATCACGTCGGCCAGCACTTGCGCGGGATGCTCGCGCGGGTTGACCGAGTCGTAAATGCGCACGATCTTTCCTTGCTCATCAATCAGGATGCTGATCCGCTTCGCATGACCCGCAGTCGCGCTGTCGCAGGCGCCATAGGCCATCCCGAGCGCGCGATCCGTATCGCACAAGAGCGGAAAATTGAAGTCAAATTTTTTGGCGAAAGCGGCGTTTTGTTCGACGGAATTGAAGCTTGCCCCCAGGACTGCGATACCGTTCTGTTCGAAATCGTTCATTTGGCCGCGGAACCCGCGACCTTCGATGGTTCAGCCAGGGGTGTCGGCTTCGGGATAGAACCAAAGCAGGACTTTACGTCCGCGGAAGTCTTTGAGCGCGACCTGCCGGCCCTCATGGCTGGTCAGGCTGAAATCCGGCGCCGCGCCGCCCACGGTTAGCGTCATCAGTATCCTCCCGGCAGCAATTTTCGGCTGCACGATCGAAGCATACCGCGATGGCTCACGGCGGTCACCTTGCGAAACTGCTTGGTGTAGACCAACGAGCGGCCTCCGCCGAGCGAAACCTTATTCGCGTTCGCGGCCGACGACGCCGCGCTTGGAGCCGGTGATGAAATCGATCACGCGGCGCACTTCGCTGACACCGCCGTCCTCGGCCAGCGCCTCTTTGATCGCGTCGTCGCGTAGCAGGCCCGAATAATAGAGCTTGCGGAAGGTGCGCTCGATGGCGCCGATAGTTTCGCGGTCGAAGCCGCGCCGCCGGAGTCCGACCGTGTTGACCCCGACCAGCCGCGCACGGTCGCCCGCTACCATAGAGTACGGCGGCACGTCCTGCGAGACCTTGGCGCCGGCCGCGACCATCGCATGCGCGCCGATGCGGGCGTACTGATGGATCCCGCACATCCCGGCCGCGACCACCCATTCCTCCAGCACGCAATGGCCGCCAAGTTCGGTCGAATTGGCGATAATCGAGTGGTCGCCGATCGCGCAATCGTGGGCGATATGCACGTAGTTCATCAGCAGCACGCGGTTGCCGATACGGGTTATCATGTCGCCGCTCTCGGTGCCGCGATGGATAGTGGTGAACTCGCGAATGGTGTTCTCGTCGCCGATCTCGACCCGCGAGGGTTCGTCGTGGAACTTCAGGTCCTGGGGCGGTGCGCCGATCGAGGCATACTGAAAAATCCGGTTGCGCGCGCCGACCGTGGTATGGCTCTGGATCACGGTATAGGGGCCTATAACCGTGCCTGCGCCGATTTGGACCGCGGGACCGATTACCACGCCCGGCCCGATCTCGACGTCTATATCGAGCTCGGCTTCCGGATCGATGATCGCCGTGGCATGAATGCGGGCGGCTATGGCAGTTGTTCCTCCACTTCCATGGCGGAGATTTCGCCCTCGGCCACCAGCTCGCCCTCGACTCGCGCAACCGCTTCCATCTTCCACAGCGGGGCGCGAAATTTGAGCAGCCGAACTTCCATCCGCAACTGATCGCCGGGAATCACCGGACGCCGGAAGCGCACCCGATCGAGCCCGGTCAGCATCAGCAGCCGATTTTTGCCGTCCGCGCGGCCCGCGATTCGAATTGCGAGCACGCCTGCCGACTGCGCTAGCGCCTCGACGATCAGCACTCCGGGCATCACCGGATGGCCGGGGAAATGGCCCACAAAAAAAGGCTCGTTGAAGGTGACGTTCTTGAGCGTAAGGGCGTGCTGGTCGTCGAGCTCCAACACTCGGTCGACGAGCAGAAACGGATAGCGATGCGGCAACATCCGCATCAGCCGCCCGAGGTCAGGCAGTTCCGGTGCGGCGCCCAAGACTTTAACGCGAGATGGTTGAGCGTTTCTGGCTGGATGATGAGGAACCGAAGGCGGTGCTCGGCGGGCCGCCGCCCAAATCGATCTCGTTGTTGCCGCTACCGGCCCGCGCCGCGTGACCGCCCCCCGCACCATCCGGCTGCTCGCCGAGCGATCCCATCTCGACGTGCATCGCATCGTAGCTCCGTATGACCTCGTCGGTAATATCGATACTGGGCGTGCCCCATAGGATTTCGCCCTTCTCCATGACCATCGTATAGCCGTCCTTCTCGCTGATATTGCGGACCACGGTGGCGAGATCACGGACGATCATGGCGGTCACTTCCTGGTCCTTCTGGCGGAGCTCGTCCTGGGCGTTCTTATAGTTCTGCTGAAAGTCGCGCATCTTGGAGGCATACTCGTCTGACAGATTCTGACGCTGATCGGGCCGCATCAGCGCACCCTTCTTCTGCAATTCGTCCTGCAGCGATTGGATCTCGGCCTGCTGGCGTTTGAGGCGCCCGGTAATCTCGTCAACTTTCTCGCGGATCTGGAGCTTGGCCCGCTTGCCCGCATTACATTCATTGAGCGCGCGCTGAATATCGACGTAGGCGAGCCTAACTTCGGCCCACGCGGGGGCAGCGCTCACCATCGCGATGAGCACCATAATAATTACCAGTCGCTGCCTCATTGTTACCTGCAACCCTCCACTCGGTTTCAATTAAAAAAATGGCCCGTCGACCGCGCGTCCGGCGATCCCACTGGGACGCAAGCCTCGCTTCGAGCGCTAATTAAAGCCTGTTTCGCGCGCCACGGCTACAGGGAGCCAGCTCCGACGTCGAACACGATCGATTTGTCATTAGGCCGCGGATTGAGCGGGAACGCAATGTCGCCGCTGATCGGGCCGAACGGCGAGCGCCAGAAGAGCCCCACTCCGGCTGAGGCCTGCAGCGAGGTGAGCGGCCAGGCGGAGTGGAGGAAATAGGAATTGCCCGCGTCGGTGAAGCCGAAGCCGCGGATACCGAGCGCGCTCAGCAGCGGGAAGCTCACCTGGTTGCTCAGGATCAGTTCCTTGCTTCCGCCGACCGCGGAAACGTTGATCGGCTGTCCGAGCTGATTGTAGGTGATGACCTCGGGCCCCAACGAATAAAGCTGGTAGCCGCGTACGTCGCCCTGGCCGCCGGTGCCGCCCGGGAAAAATCGCGCATAGAGCGGCAGTTCGCCAGCGCTGCCGCCCTGCAAGGAGCTCCCGATACCGAAGGTCACGCTCGGCGACTCGACCCAGGATCCCCAGACTGGGCTCTTCAGGAAGTTGAAGAAGTAACGGACATGGAAGGTGCTCTTGATGTACCGGCCGTTGCCGCCCAGCCCCGCGAGATCGATATTCATGCTCTCGACCGAGCCGGTGCGCGGGTCGATCGGATTATCGACCGTGAAGCGCCGGATCGAAGGCGAGATAATCGAGAGCAGGCGATAACCCTTGTCACGCAGGATGTCGAAGGTAGCGAAGGGCTGCAGTCCGGTGATGCCGACACTCTCGAACTGGTAGCCGAGTCCCGCGTTTACGTTCTTGAGCGAGATCGGGCCGATCGATGACAGGCCCAGTTCGGCCAACGGATAAAAGCTCTGGATCGCGAAGCCCACCGCGGTCTGATTGAAGCTGATCAGGTAGCTCTTGTTGTCGAACAACTGCATCGTGACCGCCAGTGGCATGTCCAGGAACCAGGGTTCGGTGTAGTTCAGGCTGAAGTTCTGGAACAGGAAACCGACCTGCGCATTGAGCATCAGCGACTCGCCGCCGCCGAACAGGTTGGAGTCGCCGAGCGTGAAATTGCCGAATAGCGATGAGGAGGTGTCGAAACCGCCACCGAGCTGGAAGGAGGCGGTATTGGCCTCGGTAACGTTGACATTGAGATCGATGCGATCCGGCTGGGTCGCCGGCTGGGTGGTCAGATGGGTCTGCGAGAAGAAGCCCAGCCGATCCAGCCGCGCCTTGGACTCGCGGATCTTCGCGGCCGAATAAGGCTCCTGCTCCTCAACCGTCATCTCGCGTCGGATGACCTTGTCCGAGGTCTTGGTGTTGCCGGTGATATTGATGCGATCGATCAGCACCTCGCGGCCCGGATTGATGGCGAAAGCCACCGCCACGGTATGGGTCGACGGATTGACCGCGGTATGCGGATCGACGGTGACGTAGGCATAGCCCAGGTTCGAATAATAATCCGACAGCGTCAGCACGTTGTGCTGCAAACTGGTGCCGCGGAAGGTCTCGCCCGGCTTGATCGTGAGCTGTTTCTGAAGTTCCTTTTCAGGGAACTTCAGATTGCCCTCGAAGCCGATGTTGCTGAACTTGTAAATCGGCCCTTCGTCGACGTGAATCAGGATGGCCAGCGAATTGTCATGACGCCGGATGATCGGCTGTGAAACCACCGCGTTCAGGAAGCCGTTGTCGTAATAGAAGGCCGTCAGGCGATCCATATCCGAGGCGAGCTTCTTGTTGTCGAGCACGCCGGTCCCGGTAAAAAAGCTCAGTATGTTGTGCGTGCCGGTCTCGATCTCGCCGCGCAGGCGCCGCGACGAGAAATGGTGATTGCCGGTGAACTCGATGTCGGTGACGCGGACCAGCGGCCCCTCGTTGACATTGAACACCACCGCCACGTCATTGCCCGCGCGCGGCAGCTCGTCGGGCACGACTTTGGCATCCAGGTAGCCCTTGTCCTGGTAGACCTGCTGGATGCCCTGGACGGTCTCCTGAACGCGCGAGGGATCGAGGATCGCGCCGGGATGGATCATGACGACCGAGACGATCTTGTCGTCGGTCGGCTTGATAGCCTTCATCCCTTTGAGCTGCACGTCGGTCACCATCGGCTGTTCTTCGACGTGGTAGATCACCACCACGCCGTTGGGACGGTGTTCTTCTTCCGCGCTGACGCGTCGGAAAAAACCCATCTTGTAGATAGCCTTGACGTCCTGATCGACGGTATCGGGATTGAGCGACTGGCCGACCTGCTGGTTGATATGGATGCGGATAGCATCGTCGGCGACGCGCTGATTGCCGACCACCTCGATCGCTGCGACCGGGGGACCGCTCGGCTGCGCCCGCGCCGCGCGGTAGCCGGTCAGGACCACGACGATGGCCAGCACAGCCCAAAGCAGTTTACGAGGGACGACCGCGCCCCGTGGGGATTCGCTAGAGATTTCAGAGCCCACTAAATAATACCAACCGGAAAAGCGCGACCAAGCTAACCAATCACGCTAAGCATGTAAACAAATGCCTCGTTAGGAATGCACAGCGTGATCAAAGCGAGGCGGGGAAAGATTTGCGATCGGAG
>DATJRJ010000015.1:0-4026 GCA_035504735.1 Binataceae bacterium (SeqCode) | reverse complement strand
CATCCGGACGAATTGAGGGTCGATCTGGACCCAGGACCAGGAGTTAGCTGGGCTGACGTGCGCACGGTCGCGCTCGAAGTAAAGGCGCTGCTCGAAGAGATGGGGCTTCGCGGCTGGCCCAAGACCAGCGGTTCGCGCGGGATGCACGTGAATGTGCGAATCGAGCCGCGCCGGACCTTCGCTGATGTGCGCCGCGCGGCGCTGGCGCTGTCGCGCGAAGTCGAACGGCGTGCGCCCGCGCTCGCGAGCTCGAAATGGTGGAAAGAAGAGCGTCACGGCGTGTTCCTCGACTACAACCAGAACGCCAAGGACCGGACGACGTGTGCCGCATACTCGGTGCGTCCCGTGCCTGACGCGCGGGTCTCGGCGCCGCTTCACTGGCATGAGGTGCCAGACTGCGACCCTGCTGATTTCAATGTCTTGACGATGCCGAACCGGTTCGCAGGCCTCGGCGACCCGCACGCGGGGATCGACGCCTTGCCGGGTTCGCTGGACAAACTGCTCGAGCTTGCCGAACGAGACGAGGCCGCAGGCCTTGGAGATGCACCGTGGCCGCCACATTTTCGCAAGATGGAGGGCGAAGCTCCGCGCGTGGCTCCGTCGCGCGCCAAGTCCGTTGCGAAGAAATCCACTACGAAGAAGCCGCGCACTAAGATGCCGCTGATAGTGGTGGCGAACTCGCCAAGCCGGGAGGCCGCGCTGCAAGGAGTGGAAAGATGGAAGAGCAAGCATCCCGAAGCGGCCGGATTTCTAGCTATCGATGATGTGCTAGTAGACTCGATGCGCGGGCGCTCGTCCACTTGGACGCGCATTCGGGTAAATCTTCGGCATGTGCCGGAAGCGCTGCGGCCTGCACAAGAGACGCCGGACCCTGACGACGATCCGACTCGTGAATGGCGTGCACAACCTCGCGTAAAGGACGATGCGTGAGCAGGTCTCGGCAAAATCAGCGGGTAGGCGCAAAAATCGCAGTCAGCTCTTGTGGGGGAACCACCTCGAGTTGGGCGTAGGTACAATCGCGAGGCGGCTTGTCGGGACGCCATCGGCGGAACTGCGCGGTATGACGAAAGCGCGATCCCTGCATATGTTCATAGGCGACTTCCACCACCAATTCAGGGCGTAGTGGCTCCCATGACAGGTCCTTGCCATGGCTCCAGCGGCTCTGAGCGCCCGGCATGCGATGACCATGACCGGATTCGCCTGCGACAGACTCGTCCGCCCACTGCTTCCACGGATGGTTCTCGAGGGCGTTCCGCCGATAGGGGGCGAGGTATTCGACTAATTCCCGACGCTTCTTTTGCGTGAAACTCGCACAGACGCCGACGTGTTGGAGGATGCCGTCATTATCGAAGAGGCCAAGTAGCAATGAGCCGACGGCGGTGTTCAGCCCGTTTTTGTGCCATCGAAAACCGGCCACGACGCAGTCGCAATCGCGCTCGTGCTTAACCTTGAGCATGACGCGCTTGCCGGGTTGGTAAATGCCGGAAAGCGGCTTGGCGATGATGCCGTCGAAGCCTGCGCCTTCAAAGCGGCTGAACCAATCGGCGGCGACGGCCGAATCGAGGGTCGCCGGGGTTAAGTGAATGGGCGGAGCGGCTGACGAAAGGAGTTGTTCGAGCTCGATCCGCCGTTGTTGAAATGGCTCATGGCACAAGTCCCGCTCGCCCTCGCAAAGCAGATCGAAGAACACGATCGACGCCGGGCTTTCGAGAGAAAGAAGCTTTACGCGCGACGCGGCTGGATGAATCCGGAGTTGGAGCGCCTCGAAGTCGAGTCCACGGCCAGTTGCGACAACGATTTCACCGTCAAGTACGCAGCGGGCGGGCAACTGAGCCTGCAACGGCTCGATCAGCTCGGGAAAATAACGGTTGAGCGATTTTTCGTCGCGGCTCTGGATCAGAAGCTCGTCTCCATCGCGAAACACAAGGGCGCGAAAGCCATCCCATTTCGGCTCGAAGATCCAGGATTCGCCGGATGGTAATGCGGCGATTCGCTTGGAGAGCATCGGCAAGACCGGCGGATTTACGGGAAGATGCACGCTGCCATTTTATATGGACGAGAGAGGATGGATAGGAGTATCGCTCGCGGCGTTTTGATTCATTACTACTTCAATTTAGCGCTTAAATTAGAGGCGGATGAACGATGGCTCAGTGCCGTGGTTATTTGCTAAGGCCTTCGGCGCGTTTTTCGGATTAGCAACCAAAATTTGATCAGAACGTCTTACAAGCGACGCGGTATCTTGAAATTGAAGCAGGGGCGGAGGTGAAAGCTATTGGGCCAGTTGAGAAAGAGCCAGGGTTCTCTGCTTTTCAGGCGGAAGAACTTTTGGGGACGGGAGAGTCGTTTAGCAGTTGGATTAAGGCGTTTCCAAAGCGTATTAGCTATCATTCCATGCGCCAGTGCACCGGCTGTCTGCCCAGGTGACAATGACAAATATGCTTTTCCGCAACTCGGACTCGAAAGAATTTTTCCAGCTCGAAATCTCCGTTCGAGGCCGCGGTGGTCTGTCAGGTGATTATGATGGCTACTAGAATGCTGGCTTCGGTAGTTAGAATAATCGAGTCACAACGTTCTTCCCTGGCCTGATCATCAGGAGGTATCAAAAATGCCAGTGAAAGAGCCACCTGTTCCTCGTCAAGTGATGGAACCATCTTCCACCCATACATGGTTACTGCCTAAGGGCCGAAAGCTGAACATTGTGCCTGGCACACCGCTGGTTCATCGGCTATGCACGAGCTGCCAGCGAAATTTCGTGCACGATCTAAATAAGAATGAGTGGTATGCGGCTTTTCCCCGGATGTTCGATTTCGAGCGCTATGACGATGAAATCAGCGCGCGCTGGCTGACCGAAGAATGCCCCCGGACCTGCGTGACTTTCGATGAGGAGGCACGCAAATCGGGCAACAAGAGCCGAGTGGACGCTTAACGCTCGATTCCGTCCGCTTGGCGGCGCTGTAATAGCTGGTGCGTCAGACCAAGGAATTTGGGGATATCCGGAATATGGTAAACGCTCGCCGCAAAGCTGTTTGAATACTGGGGCTAAATCGCGGACCGCGTGACGCTACTGCACTTCGGGTTGGGTGAAGCCGGTGGCGCCCAGTGGGAGGTTGTGCGCGCGATGTAAGGCGGCTGCATAACGGGCGAGACGCGCGTCGCTCCAGGCCGGACCGATCAAAGTGACGCCGGCCGGAAAGCCCTTGCGTTTGAAGCCGCTCGGAATAGCGATTCCGGCCATGTCGAGAAGGTTGGTGAAGTTGGTGTAATAACCGAGATTGGTGTTGAGTGTGACCGGGTCCGCTAAGACTTCATCAATAGCGTAGGCGGTGCCGGTGGCCGGCAGGAGCAGAAAATCGATCGTTTCCCATACTGGGTTAATCATTTGCTTCAACTCGGCGAGGCGATGCTGTGCGCGAAACAATTCGACCGCGGTGAAGCGGTTGCCGCCGAGGATGATGTCGCGCACTACTGGATGAACCTTGTCCGGACGGGCGGCGATAAAATCGCCGAGGTCCGCGGTTCGCTCGGCGACCCAAGGGCCATAGAGCAGGCTGGCAGCCTCCGTCCATGGCGCATAATCAATCGTCACCGGTTCGCCGCCCAGAGCGGCCGCATCGCGGATCGCAGCGGCGAACAGCCGTTCGGCCTCGGTGTCGCCGAAGAATTTAAGCTGGGCCGGTTGCGGTATTCCGAAGCGGAAAGCCTTGAGCGGTGATCCAGATGTGAGTGCGAAATCCTTTGGTGGACGCCGCGCATAGGGGTCTTCGGGATCAAACCATGCCATGATCCTTGCGACGCTCAGCGCGTCCGCGACGGTCAAGGCAAGCAAGGTCACGCAATCAGCCGAGCGGCAAGCGGGTACGAGTCCATTTACGCTGAAGAGGCCGCGCGTCGGCTTATAACCGACGATATTGTTGAATGCCGCAGGGACGCGGCCTGATCCCGCCGTGTCGGTACCAACGGCAAAGCTGACTAATCCCGTTGCGACAGCGACGGCAGAACCTGAACTCGAACCGCCGGGGATCATCA
>DATJRJ010000014.1:0-8062 GCA_035504735.1 Binataceae bacterium (SeqCode) | reverse complement strand
GACGCCAGCTCGCCGCTCGCCGCCGAGCATATGGAAATCGTCGATCGCGTTCTCGAGGAAATCGGCGCCGGTGAGACGCCACGCTTGGTCGTGATGAACAAGGCTGACCTGCTCGAAACCCCGCTACGTCCGCCGCATGGCTTCGAGACCGTCGCAATTTCAGCCTTGCGTGGCGAGGGCCTCGAACGACTCCTCACCGCCGTCGCCCGTAATTTTTCCAATCTGCGCGAGGAGATCAGCGTCACGCTGGCCGCCGACCGCGGCGATCTGGTAGCGATGGCGCGTCGCGATGGCGAGATTCTCAGTGAGGAATATCACGACGGTGTCGTCGCGCTCTCGGCGCGTGTCAGTGCGCCAGTCGCGGGACGCCTGCGCAAGGCTGGGATGGCCACCGTCTAACGAGTCAGCGCCGTCCGGGGATGAACGCGGGGGAATAAGGGGAGATCGCATCGATGGCTGAGTCATCGCTACGCCCATCGCGAACCACGGGTCCTGGCAGGCCTGCGGTCAGCCGTCTACAACTTCGCCATTTGCTGAATATCCCCAATATCCTCACGCTCTGCCGTCTCGGCGCGATTCCGCTCCTGCTCGCGTTTCTCAGCAAGGGCCGTTACACCTACGGCCTTTATGTCTTTGCGGCGGCTGCAATTACCGACTCGCTCGACGGCACCATCGCGCGCCTGTTCGACTGCAAGACTGAAATCGGCGCCTTCCTCGATCCGTTCGCCGACAAGCTGATGCTGCTCAGCACGTTTATCGTGCTGACATTGCAAGACGCGATTCCCGGCTGGCTTCTCGGCGTGCTGGTCATTCGCGACGTCGTTATTGTATTCGGCTACTTTATGATTTCTTTCTTTGCCGATATGCGCATTCCGGTGCGTCCGACCTATCTCGGCAAGATTAGTACATTCCTGCAGATTTTCTGCGTAATCGGAGCGCTCTCGCGCGTTAGCACGCGGATGCCATCTTACTATTTGTATTGGGAGGGCCTGCTCTATCTGACATTGATCATCACGGCACTCTCGGGCGTCCAGTACGCCTATCGCGGCCTCGCCATCCTCGCCACCAACGAACCCGACATGTTCAAATAACCGACCATCAGCTAATGGCATCATCGAATCGATCGGACAGTCCGCTGAGGGGTGCCACCGCCATCGTCACGTCACGCGGACTCATCATCCATCTTTGCAACTAACGGCAAAGTAGCTCGAATAGTTGCCTTCAGGCGTTTTGTAGCATCTTTCAGATCGTCTATAGACCAGGAGACTGTTACACAGTGGTTCGTGTCGAAATGAGGTTTAGTCACCGGATTCTCAAAGCGTGCCCTTTCACAAACATAAATCACTGGAATACCGATACCCTCAGCAAAGCCGGCCTCCCAGTAAGCGCCTTGGTTTCCTCCGGTTAATTCGCAAAGCAAAAATCGAGAGCGCCTTATTCCAACTCTAATTTGGTCATCGATTAACCCAGCTCCTTGATTGTCGATTACACGTTGGAGGTCAAAGCCTGTTTCCCCTACAGCAGTTTTGAAGCATTCAAAGACACGATCTAACCGGCCATCACCAAAGGGCATTGCCATAAAAGCGCGTTTGCTGTTTGTGTCTCGCCGGTTCAGTTCTTCGTATCGATCCCAGCCTTCCAAGGTCATTCCAACATCGAAGCGTTCGATGCTTGCCGTCCCACGCAGGAATCCTTTTTTGATCAGTTCATTGAAAATGAAGTTGAATCCAAGGGGATTCACGGCGCCGATAATGGCTGCTCCTTGCTTCGCGTCGTCGCATTTCAATGAGCCATTCGGATCGGGACCTCGCAAAACGTCTCCGACCCACAAAAGAGCGTTATTGGCTTGCTCTCTGGGCATCGGAAACAGTTGCCGTCTAGTCACTTCTATTGCCACTTCGACGGATAATTCAACTGGTGACCTGGGTGTGGTCAGACGTTCCGACTTCCGAAGCTAATGACTCAAAAGAGCACGCGCCCAATCTGTAAGTCGCTCAAAGAACGGCAGATCAATTTCTGATATCTCAAAAAGACCGCATGTCCCACAATCCACTGTCTGTGCGGGTCTATCGAGATAACCTTTTACGTCTGTGCCTTCTCGCAGACAGACGGGACACCTTGTAGTCATCGGCGGTCACCCTCTTTGACAAACGAAGGAAAGATCAGCCTATTCTTGAGTCCTACGACCATTACGATTGCCAAAAAATTCCAAAGACACCCGCCTGCCGCTCGAATTCGGCCTAGCGTCTCGCCTTCGATTAAGGTCCATCGATATCCGCATCCGAATCCCACCCATATCGATTTCCGTCTGGTGCCAGGGGAATAGTGTGTGGAAAGGGTTTCTTGATCCGCTTACGAACCTCGTGTAACACGATGTCCTTAAACACAGCACCTCTAAGTTCTCCAAGCATGAATTTCGCCCCGGCAAGGTGTCCCCGAAAAAATTCACTTTGGGCAGTATCAGCCGTCCCCGCATGTTCGATCTCTGCGTAAAGCGAGGACACCGCTAACGCGATAATACTAACTGGACGCTCGATATTCGTGTCCTGTGTCAGCAACCATTCAATCAAGTTGGCGCGTGTCCTATGTTCCTTGGCAGCGAGCGTATCCAGTGCCTTGACAAGCTCGCCGCCCGTACGAAAAGTAATGATTTCCTGCCGATTGGGTCGTGTCGTTTTTTTCATTGGTCTGAAAAGTATTACAATGTAATCGAAATAGCAACTTGACTAGGCGAGCTGTCCCGGAGAAAGGAGAAGCGCCGCTCGGTTGCCCGCGCCTGCAGCATCACTTTGGTATATTCAACCGAGCGTACTCGGCATTTACCGATCGCTTCTGCTTCTCTTAAGAACGTCAGCGTGCCGTTCCAAGTCCTTGGTGAAATCACCGAGACGAGTACAATCGCGGTTGGCCGCGCCATCCGCGAACTGCGCCGCCTGCGAAAAATCTATGGGACCGGCCGATGGCGCAAGATGAAGGGTGTTGCCAGAATCCGGCTGCCCGATGATACAAACGCACGTGCAGAAGTCCATTGGTATGAAGCGCATGGCAGTGGCGGAACCGAACTGAAGATCAAGCGTTTGCTACCAGCCGAAGAATCTTGAAGCCTAAGACCTCCAATTCTCGTTTTGTGGTGGGCGTTAAGAATCGGGGGTTTGCCGCGTCACTCCAACTCCGCAAAGTCTATGAGGTCATGGCCGACCCTGACGCGGAAAGTCACAAGCTCATCCGCGTGATTGACGAGTCCGGCGAAGATTACCTGTTTCCTGAGACCTGCTTTATGGCGATCGATCTGCCTTCTCCAATAGCCCGCGCCATCGTGGGCGCAAGCTAGCCCGCGGAGTCTCGCAAGCAGCCTTGCTTTTTTGCCAACGGAAGCAATGAGTGTGCGGATAGAATTTCTCAGCGAAAGGAACCTTCCCGCTCTAATCGCACGGAAGGTTCCCAACAGGGTCTCACTCTTACTTCGCAAGCAAAACGTAAGCGTCAGTTCTCCCGATAAAATTCGTGCCGGAACTGGAGGGCGAGGCGACGGCCGAGTCGATATCACCGCCGGTGGCTCCTGCGAACCTTCCCGTACCGCTAAGGATAATCGCCGTTATCTCGCTAGTCGTCGGACCAGCATTCGCGGGGCAATCGGCGAGCGCGCAGCAATTGGCTCCTTGACCGCTAGAGCTTAGACTGCTGCCATCAGCGAATGTGTCCGTAAAGGTATCGATTTCGGGCGTGCAAAATCCGTTCGCATTCCCGGCGCTATCATGCGAGCCACTTGGCCGCTCATATATCCCTCCTACACCAAAGAGAAGATGGACCGTCCGGGCGCTAGTAAAAGGCCCAAATGGAATAGCGAACCCTGTCTCCGTAACAGCCGCGTCCAAGTAGGCGCAGTTCGGGCCGCCGGCGTTAATATCGCAACCAGGGCCAACGGGACCAAAAGTCACGCCGGTAAGTGTTTGGTGAGTTGTCTCCTCTACCAAGACGATATTGGGTGTTGGGCTCCATGCGCGCGCCGGGACGGCGTACGTCAGTGACGCGCAGGCCAGAACGGCGAGAATCAGGTAAAGATTTTTGTTTTTGGCAGTGCTTGAAAAGCTCATATTCTAAATCACCTCAATTGTGTTCGGATGTTTCGTATGGAGCAACTTAGATGCCGTGAGATTCAGACAAAGAGAAAAAGCATCGATATGCTCAAACGTAGACGGCATCTTTACAACACAGTCGAATGCAGTCGTCCCCGACGGATGCACGGATGTGCCCGATGGGAGCACTGTTGCTCTGATCGAATTCAGTGCATCGGTGGGTCCGAACGTTACAATTTGATGATCGTGCCGGTAATGAAGTAAATCGGCTGGAGCTAGTTTGAGGATGCGAAACATAAACGAACGTCCTGGGTGAAATTCTTCCCCACACGATCGGAAACGCTCGTCAAAATAGAACAAGAGGACTGCAGGGGATGTTTCACGTGAAACATCCCCTGCAATCCTGACCATCGAGAGTGGCCCGCAGACGCCTCTCTTCAGCGGACAGTCCGATCAGCTGCGACCACTTCTGCGATCGATGTTTCACGTGAAACATCGATCGCAGAAATCATCAGATCTGGTAGATGAAGACTTTGTTCTCGCGGGGTTTCAGATAGACTCGCGCGTCGCGCTGGATCCCCAGCTCGCGATAGCGCTCGTGGTCAAGCTCGACTTGCACCGGATCGCCCCACTGGCTTTCCAACTCAACCTTCACCTTTGATCCCGCCGCATTGATATGCTTCACAGTCGCTGGAAACGACGCCTTGCCATTGGGACTCAGCGCAATATCCAGCAGATGGGGCCGCACATAGACGACTGCGTCCTTGCCGTTGACGCTGGCGAGTTCGTGGCCGTTCGGGCTTAGCGCTATCGGCATCCCGCGCACATAGATATGGCCGTCCTCGACCCGGCCGTGGAACAGGTTGACGTTGCCGAGAAAGTTGTAAACGAAGGGCGTCGCCGGATTGTGATAAAGCTCCTCAGGCGTTCCCGCCTGCTCAATCTTGCCATTGTTCAGCACGACCACCCGATTCGCCACTTCGAGCGCTTCTTCCTGATCATGCGTGACGAAGATGCTGGTGATATGCAGTTCGTCGTGCAGCCGCCGCAGCCATCGCCGCAGCTCCTCCCGCACCTTGGCGTCGAGCGCGCCGAACGGCTCATCGAGCAGCAGCACGCGCGGCTCAACCGCGAGCGCGCGCGCCAGCGCGACTCGCTGGCGCTGGCCGCCGGAGAGCTGTGACGGATAACGCTTCCCCGACCATTCGAGCTGCACCAGCTTGAGCAGCTCGTCAACTCGTGCCCGAATCTCGGCCTCGGGCGGACGCAGCTTGCGCGGACGCACGCGCAGACCAAAGGCGACATTCTCGAACACCGTCATGTGGCGGAACAACGCGTAATGCTGAAAGACGAAGCCGACTTTGCGCTCGCTCGCGCTGCGATTCGTCGCCTCTTCCTGATCGAAATGCACTTCGCCCGCATCGGGCATCTCGAGGCCCGCGATAATCCTGAGCAGTGTGGTCTTGCCCGATCCCGACGGTCCCAGCAGCGCGACCAGTTCGCCAGTCGGCATCTCGAGGTTGATATTGTCGAGTGCGACGAAGCTGCCGAAGGTTTTGCGCAGGTTGCGGACCTCGATGCTCATGCTGCCTCTCTTCCAGCGGCGATTGACGGGGCTTCGGCGGCGGCCAGCGGCAACTCTGCGGCGTCGCCACCAAGGAGCCGTTTCGCGATCAAAGTCACCAGTGCGAGCAAGGTCAAGAGTGAGGCGACCGCGAACGAAGCTGTAAACTGGTAATCGTTGTATAGGATTTCCACATAAAGCGGCATCGTATCGGTCAGTCCCTGAATATGACCGGAAACCACCGAGACCGCACCAAACTCGCCCATCGCACGCGCATTACAGATAACCACGCCGTAGAGCAGCGCCCATCGCACTTTCGGCACCGTGATGCGAAAAAACGTCTGCCAGCCACTGGCGCCGAGCGTAATCGCGGCCTCCTCCTCGTCGGTGCCCGAAGCCTCCATCACCGGGATTAGTTCGCGTGCGACAAACGGGAAGGTCACGAAGATCGTCGCCAGGACAATGCCGGGCACGGCAAAGATAATATGGATGTTATGAGCAATCAGCCAGGGGCCGAGCAGGCCCTGTGCGCCGAACATCAGGACGTAGATCATACCAGAAATCACAGGCGAGACCGCGAAAGGCAAATCGATCAGGGTGGTCAATAGATTCTTGCAGGGAAACTCAAAGCGGGTAATCGCCCATGATGCCGCAAGGCCGAAGACCAGGTTAAGCGGCACGGCGATACCGGCGGCGAGCAGCGTCAGGCGAATCGCGCTCAGCGCCGCGGGGTCAGTGATCGAGGCAAGGTAGACGCCGACACCCTTCGCCAACGCCTCGCTGAAGACTGCGACCAACGGAATGATCAGAAACAAGCTGACGAAAAGCAGTGCGATTCCGATCAGGATCACCCTTGTCAGCTGACCTTCGGCAGTCGCGCGCCGGAAATGCACCGGCGAGCCGCTAACGGACCCTATCGCTGATAAATCAGCCGAGGGCATGGCGAGTCGAACTCCAGCGTTGCAAAAGATTGATTGCGAAGAGCATCGTGAACGAGATGACCAGCATCACGAGCGCGATCGCGGTGGCGGCCTGATAATTGAACTGCTCAAGCTCCGTCATGATCAGTAATGGCACGACTTCGGTGCGCATCGGCATGTTGCCCGAAATAAAAACGACTGAGCCGTATTCGCCGAGAGCGCGGGCGAAGGCCAGCGCGAAGCCGGTAATCAATGCCGGAACCAGCGACGGTGCGATGACGCGCTGGAAGGTTTGGAAGCGGGTGGCGCCGAGGGTCGCCGCGGCCTCTTCAACTTCGATTTCAAGATCGTGAAGAACGGGCTGAATCGTGCGCACGACAAAGGGCAGCCCGATGAAGGTCAACGCGACGATTACGCCGAGCCGAGTGAAAGCTACTTCAATTCCGAGTGGCGCCAGCAGATGTCCAATCCAGCCGTTGGGCGCATAGATAGCGGTCAAAGTGATTCCCGCCACCGAGGTGGGCAGGGCGAAGGGCAGATCGACAAGCGCATCGATCACAGACTTCAAAGGAAACTCGTAGCGCACGAGTGTCCACGCGACGATCAGGCCGAACACTGAATTGATCGAGGCTCCGGTCAACGACGCGCCGAGGCTCAGGCGATAAGCAGCGAGCACACGCGGCGATAACACCACGTGCCAAAAATGGTTCCAACCGATGCCGGAGGTTTTGAGAAAAAGGGTCGAAAGCGGAATCAGCGCGATGAGGCTCAAATAGACGATAGTATAACCCATCGTCAGGCCGAAGCCCGGGAGTATACTTCGCCGTACTTTCTGTTTTTCCGAATCGTTCATACCAAATATAGGAAATTAGTCTGATATTCGTGGCGGCCACGAACTATAGTCCAGGCGCATAGATTTGATCGAAGACCCCGCCGTCGGCGAAATGCGTTGCCTGAGCTTTTTGCCATCCGCCGAAAACCTGATCGACGGTGAACAATTTAAGTTTCGGCAAATTCGGCCCGTACTTGACCGCCGACGCCAGCCGCGGCCGGTAGTAATTCTTCGCGCCTATATCCTGTCCTTCTTCGCTGTAGAGAAATTCCAGGTAGGCCTGCGCGACTGCGCGTGTGCCATGACGATCTACGATCTTGTCGACCAAAGCGACCGGCGGCTCGGCCAGAATACTGGTGGAAGGATATATAATTTCAAATTTGTCCTTGCCGAATTGATTCACCGCAAGATACGCCTCGTTTTCCCATGAGAGCAAGACATCGCCGATCCCGCGTTCAACGAACGTGGTCGTGGAACCACGCGCACCGGAATCGAGCACAGGGACATTTTTATAAAGCTGGGTAACGTATTCTTTGGCCTTGACCTGATCACTGTTCGACGCCGCCAGCGCCGCGCCCCAAGCAGCAAGATAGGCCCAGCGCGCTCCGCCGGAGGTCTTGGGATTCGGCGTGATCACGGCGACACCAGGCTTGATCAGGTCGTTCCAGTC
>DATJRJ010000013.1:0-4450 GCA_035504735.1 Binataceae bacterium (SeqCode) | reverse complement strand
CGCGGGGATAGGAGTCATACCGCCAGCACGCTTAGGCCGACGAGGTCGCAGTCACCGACGAGCGGGACCACGTGCACCAACCAAAAACGCATACTGCGACGATGGAGGAATCGCCTCCCTTCTTTGACTATCGGAATACCGAAACGCCACAGACCAATCAATCCGCTCCCGCCAGGCCAGGCTCGGTGATTTCCACAGGCAGGCGTCGATCTGATTTTATTTGGTCGCGACAATTAGCGGCGACGGTGCCGGCGCCTGGACGGTCTTCACCTTCCGGAAACCCGCCTGGCCGAGCCAGTCCCGATACTCGCGCATCGTGTAGACGCCGCCCTTTTGAGTATGAATCAGCATGTTGAGTCCGAACAGGAGCGGGAAAACCGGACCGGTGCGGGTATCATTCGGCACCATCTCGGCGATCAAAACCTGGCCTTTGTCTTTCAGCGCCTCATACGATTTTTTCAGCAGGCCGATACTCCCTGCCGGACTCTCGATATGCAGGATATGGCCCAGGATAATGAGATCGTAATCGGTGCCGAAATCGAGCTGATGCATATCGCCTTCGAGATAATCGTAGCGATCGGCCACGCCCCATTGCTCGGCGAAGCGCCGCGTGACCGGCGTGACTTCGGGAAAATCGATCACCGTCACGCGCGCGCTCTTGAAGGCCCTGGCGAATGGAATCGACCAGGCCGCTGAACCGGCGGCGACGTCGAGAATCGATTTGATCTTGCCGCGTGCGCCGGAAGCTATCGTTTTGCAGGCGGCAGTTGCCGCGGTGAAGCTCGCGGGAAAGATTCCCGCGACCAGCTTGGGGAAGAATTCCTTGGCGCGCTCGGCGACGGCCGGATCGAACATAGGCTTGCCGGCTTTCACGATCGCCGCGAGATTGTTCCATCCCTCGCGCAGCATCTGATTGCTTTCGAACAAATCGCCCATGAAGAGCGGTTTGTCGCGCACCAGGAAGTCTCGCGACACCGGCTCCAATCCATAGTTGCCGTTCTTTTTGTTGAGGTAGCCCAGCGCGACCATCGCGTCGAGCAGGCGCTCAGTTCCAACTTCCGAGGCGTCGATCGCAGCGCCGATCTGTTTGGCAGTGCGATTTCCGGCGGCGATTTGGCTGGGCAAATCCAGCTCCATAGCGGTAACAACCGTTTGCGATCTCCAAACCGCCCATAGGTCATACATCACGTCCATTGGTGTCGGTTTTGATTTTTGCGGCATCGGAGTTCTCCCTTCTGCGGTTGTGCGAAGTCCGGGCCTCGCGATGGTTTCTAAATTGATCGAGACAACGTGGCGGATATCTAAGAGCTAACTGAGACCGGACGCCTGTTTCAATGGAAGTCGTGCGATTTCGGCAGCTCGGCATCGACGCGAAGCTCGGCGAAGCGCCGGCTGCGGATACTGGCAACCCCGTCGAGCTTCTGCAGCACGCCTTCGACCAGCAGGATCTGCGCGCGATGGAGCAGCGCGCGATGGCGCTGAAACAAATCGGGTGTGACGATCGCGTTGGCGATGCCGGTTTCGTCCTCGAGCGTGAGGAAGAAGAAACCCTTGGCGGTGCCCGGCCGCTGGCGCACGATTACCATCCCCGCAACACGCACCATCGAGCCGTTGCTCGCGTCCATCAGCTCGGCCGCGCTCAGCACGCCGCGCGCCTTCAGCCGCGCGCGCATATGCGCCATCAGATGCGGTCCGGTAGTGACACCCGTGCTTCGGTAATCGGCGCGAGTCTCCTCGGTGGGAGTCATCTCGCTAAGCGGCGCGCGGCTGGTGGAAGGCTCGGCACCGGCCAGCAGGCTCGACGGGTCGCGCTCGACTGCGGCCGCCTGCCATAGCGCCTCGCGCCGCCCGAGGCCGAAGGCGCTGAACGCGCCCGCGTCGGCCAGCGAATCGAGCTCGCGCTTGCTGAGGGCGACTCGTCCGCTGAAGTCGGCGAGCGATTTGAACGGGCGGGCGGCGCGTTCGCGCTCGATCGCGCGGCCGACGTCCTCGCGCAGGCCGCGCAGGTATCTGAGGCCCAATCGGAGAGAATTGGTGCCGTTGGTTTCACGTTCGATCGTGCAGAGCCAGTTCGAGCGCGTGACGTCGATCGGCAAAACGGTCACGCCGTGGCGCTGGGCGTCTTTGACCAGGGTCGCAGGATGGTAGAAGCCGAGCGGGTAGCAGTTGAGCATCGCGGCCGAGAACGCCGCGGGATGATGGCATTTAAGATACGCCGACGCGTATGCGATCAACGCGAAGCTGGCCGCATGCGATTCGGGGAAGCCATAGAGCGCGAACGAGGAAATGCTGCGGATAATTTCTTCGGCGGCATTGCCGGCTATGCCGTTGCTCGCCATCCCTTTGCGCAGCCGCTGTTCGATTTTCTGCATGCGCGCGGCCGAGCGCTTGAAGCCCATCGCGCGGCGCAACTCTTCCGCTTCACCGCCGCTCAGCTTGGCCGCGGTCATCGCGATTCGCAGCACCTGCTCCTGGAACAGCGGCACGCCGAGTGTGCGGCGCAAAATCGGCTCCAGCGACGGATGCGGGTAAGCAACCGCCTGGCGGCCGTTGCGGCGCTCGAGATACGGATTCACCATCTGGCCGACGATCGGGCCGGGCCGGATGATCGCGACCTCGACTACCAGATCGTAAAAAGTCGTGGGCTTCATCCGCGGCAGCGTCGCCATTTGCGCGCGGCTCTCAATCTGGAACACGCCGATCGTGTCGGCCCGCCGCAGCATCGCGTAGACCTCGGGGTCGTCAGGCGGCAGATGCGCGAGATCGAGCGCGACGCCGTCGTGCTCGCGCACAAGCGGCAGAGCCTCTTCCAGCACCGCCATCATGCCGAGCCCGAGCAAATCGACCTTGATGATACCGAGGTCAGCGCAATCCTCCTTGTCCCACTGGATCACGACCCGGCCGGGCATCGTGGCCGGCTCGAGCGGCACGATCTCGTCGAGCGGACCCGCCGCTATCACCATCCCGCCGCTATGCTGGCCGAGATGGCGCGGTAATCCCTGCGCCTGGGCGACAAGGTCGAGCAGCATTTTGAGCCGCGGCGCTTGCGCGTCGACGCCGCCGCTCTTGAACAGCTCGACGAGGTCGTCCTTGTCGTCGCGAAATTCGTAAGCGTGGGCGAGCTTGGCGAGGCGATCGACCTGATCGAGCGGAAAACCGAGCGCCTTGCCGACTTCGCGCACCGCGCTGCGGCTGCGATAGGTGATCACGTTCGCGGTCATCGCGGCGCCGCGCTCGCCGTAGCGCCGATACAAATATTGAATCGCCTTCTCGCGCTGGTCGCCGCTGGGCAAGTCGATATCGATATCGGGCCACTCGCCGCGCTCCTCCGAAAGGAAGCGCTCGAACAGAAGATCCATCCCGACCGCGTCGACCGCGGTGATACCGAGCGCATAGCACACCGCGCTGTTGGCGGCCGAGCCGCGGCCCTGCGCGAGGATACGATTCTCGCGGCAGAACTGAACGATGTCCCACACGATCAGGAAATAGCCGGCGAGGCCGAGCTTGGCGATTATCGCAAGCTCGTGCTCGAGCTGATGACGAACCCGATCGCTGAGCCGTGCGCCCCATCGATCGCGCGCGCCGGCGTAGGTGAGCGTGTACAGATAACTGTCGAGAGTTTCGCCGGGCGGTAGCGGATAATCGGGAAAGCGGTAGCCGAGATCCTTGAGCGTGAATTCGCATCGCTCGGCCACAGCGCGAGTCGCGGCGAGCGCGCGCGGAAGGTCGCGAAACAGCGATACCATCTCGCGCGCGGATTTTAGATGACGCTCGTTATTAATCCAGAGCGCGCGGCCGGCCGCGTTGAGCGTGGTCTTGAGCCGGATACAGGTTAGCACGTCGAGCAGCGCGCGCTCCGCTCCGCTGTGACAAACGTCGTTGGTGGCGATGAGCGGAATGTGGGCGGTCTCGGCCAGCGCCGCGAGCTTGCGATTCCTCCGCTCTTCGTCGGCATCGAGATGGCGCTGCAGATCGATGAAGAGATTGCCAGCACCGAAAATCGAGCGCAGGCGATCGCATATCGGCAGCGGATTCTCGCCGCGAGCGAGCCGCTGCGTGAGCGGACTCGCCGCGCCGCCGGCCAGGCAGATCAGATCTGCGCCGAAGCGCTCGAGCTCGTCGAATGAGATGCGGCTTTCACCTTTGGCGGCAAATCTTTCACGCGGAGCTGCTCGGCCGTTCGAACGGGCAGGGATAGGGCGCAGCTTGGAAGCGCTGATCATGCGGCAGAGATTTTTGTAGCGCTCGCGGTCCGGAACCAGAACGTAAAGCCGGCTCTGGTCTTCGAGCGTCAATTCGGCACCGACGATCGCCTTGAGACCGGCTTTGACCGCCGCATGATAAAAACGGGGCGCGCCGTAGAGCCCGTCGCGATCGCCGAGCGCGAGCGCCGGATAGTTGAGCGCGGCCGCGCGCGCGACCAGGTCTTCGGGAAGCGCGGCGCCTTCGA
>DATJRJ010000012.1:0-7899 GCA_035504735.1 Binataceae bacterium (SeqCode) | reverse complement strand
CGAGGTTCCGCGGCTGCCGAAGGTTCCGGTGCCGTATTGTACGATTGAGGTATCGCCGTGCAAGACGCTGACGTCATCGATTCCAACGCCGAGGTCGTCCGCGACCAACTGGGCGAAGCTGGTTTCTTGGCCCTGGCCATGCGGGGAGACTCCGGTCAGCACCGTAACCTTGCAATCCGGCTCCATCCGGATTGTCGCGCTCTCCCATCCGCCACCCTTCATAGTGGGCGGCAGCATCGCGGAGGGTCCGATGCCGCAAATTTCGACGTACGAGCAGAGTCCGATGCCGATGTAGCGGCCTTGCTTAAGCGCCTCGGCCTGTTCAGCGCGGGCCCTCGGATAGTCGATTATTTTGAGCGCCTTCTCAAGCGCCGGCGCATAGTCGCCGGAATCGAAAACCAGCCCGCTCGCGATCTGGGCAGGGAACGCCTCCTTGGGGATGAAGTTCTTGCGCCGCACGTCGGCTGGGTCGAGCTTGAGCTCGAACGCGATCATGTCCATCGTGCGCTCGGCGATATAGCAGGCTTCCGGCCGTCCGGCCCCGCGATAGGCGTCGGGCGCCATCTTGTTTGTAAAAACGATTAGCTGCTCGAAGGCCATCGCCGGCACTTTGTAGCATCCAGTCATCAACATGCCGGCAAAACCGGGGATCATCGGCGTCAGGAGCTGCAGATAAGCACCCGCATCGCAGATGAAGCGGGCCTTGAGGCCGAGCAGCGTACCATCGTTCTTGATCGGTGCCTCGACGTAAACGATCTGGTCGCGGCCGTGCGTGGTGGCGGCGAGGTTCTCGCGCCGCCGCTCGATCCACTTGACCGGCTGCTTCAGCGTCATCGCCAGGTAGGCGGTCAGCACTTCCTCGGCATAGACGTTGAGCTTGGCGCCGAAGCCGCCGCCGACTTCCGGTGCGATCACGCGCATCCGGTTCTCGGGCAATTTCAGGACGTCGCACAGGTACGAGCGTAGTAGATGAGGACCCTGGGTCGAGGACCATAGCGTCAGTTGGCCGGAACCCTGGTTCCATTGCGCAACCGTCGCACGTCCTTCCATCGGGACCGGCGCGAGGCGCTGGTTAACGAGCCGGAACTTGATTACCCGGTCGGCATCGCGCATCGCCGCATCGATCTCGCCCGAGGCCACCTGCGCGCGGGTCGCGATGTTGGTGCCGAACTCTTCGTGGATAATCGGCGCATCCGGCTCGAGCGCTTTCTCGGGATCGTTGATTACCGGGAGCGGCTCGTAATCGATCTCGACCAGATCGAGAGCATCCTGCGCGATATAGGCATCGGTTGCGACCGCGACCACCACCGCCTCGCCGACGAAGCGCACCCGGCCTTGCGACAGGGGCGGATGATAGGGGACATGTTCGGCGGGAGCCGCAGTGGTCAGCGATCCGAGCTTGCCTTTGAGATCTTCTCCCGTCAGCACCGCGACCACCCCCGGCAGTGCGCGGGCGGCATCGACGTTGATCGAGTTTATTTTCGCGTGACCGTAAGGGCTGCGCAGTATAACCGCGGTCAACATCCCTACCAGGCGGACATCGTCGCAGTAGGTTCCATTGCCCGAAATCAGTCGTGGATCCTCGCGCCGCTTGACACGAGTACCGACTAATTTCGGGATGACTGCTGCTGCCATATTTTCTCCTGATCTGCGAAATCCCCGACCGCATCCCAATCGAGGTCGGCGGCTTTCGGGTGCGCGACGAGGCTCGTGGTTAGGCAGTCCGCCGCACTGGCTCGCCGCGCATCTTGCGGGCTGCGTATTGCACGGCGTTGATGATGTGCTGATAGCCGGTGCAACGGCACAGATTGCCGTCGAGCGCGTGGCGAATTTCGGCCTCGCTGGGGTCCGGATTACGCTCCAGCAGATCAACCGTTAGCATCAGCATTCCGGGCGTGCAGAAGCCGCATTGCAGGCCGTGCTCTTCCCAGAAGCCTTCCTGGACTGGGTGCAGGTCGCCGTTCTTGGCGGCGAGGCCTTCGACCGTCGTGATCTGGGCGCCGCTGGCCTGGACCGCCAGCACGGTACACGATTTCACGGCCTTGCCGTTGAGCAATATTGTGCAGGCGCCGCACAGCGAGGTTTCGCATCCGACATGGGTGCCGGTAAGCTGCGCCACGTCGCGCAGGTAGTGGACCAGAAGCATCCGGTCTTCGACTTCGTCCGAACGCTGTTTTCCGTTGATGGTAAAAGTTACGCGCATAGCTATCCTCTCCGGCTCGAAGGCCGACCCATTCTTAGCAAATCGTGGTCAAAGAGGCTAATCGGGGAGCGTAAATCCGGTTGCCGGATACGAGAAAATGGTTACCTTATTAGCCATATGGATGCGAATCGCTTTACCGAAAAGCTCCAGGAAGCCCTGGGGCGGGCTCAGAGCCGCGCCCTTTCGGCCCATAACCAGGCCATCGACGTCGAGCATCTGCTGGCGGCGCTGCTCGAGGACGAGCAAGGCCTGACGTCCTCGGTGCTGGGCCTTGCAGGAGTCGACCGCAAGGCAGTCAGAGACCGTCTCGAACAGGAGCTCAAAAGGATCCCGCAGGTGACCGGGACCGGCACTGATTCGAGCCAGGTCTATATGACGCAGCGCCTCGGGCGTGTGATGGCGCAGGCGGAGCAAGAGGCGGCCAAGCTCAAGGACGACTACGTCTCGGTCGAGCACGCGCTCACTGCGATCCTCGATGAACCGGGGGCAGCGGCGCGAATCCTGCGCGAGTCCGGTCTCACCAAGGACAAGCTGATGGCGGCGCTCAAGCAGGTGCGCGGCAATCAACGCGTGAGCTCGGCGAATCCGGAGGCCACCTACCAGGCGCTCGAACGTTATGGACGCGACCTGACCAAGCTCGCGGCGGCCGGCAAGGTCGACCCGGTTATCGGACGCGACAACGAGATTCGCCGCGTTATCCAGGTGCTCTCGCGGCGCACCAAGAACAACCCGGTGCTGATCGGCGAGCCCGGCGTCGGCAAGACCGCGATCGTCGAGGGGCTGGCCCAGCGCATCGTTTCAGGCGACGTGCCCGAAGGGCTGAAGAACCGGCGCGTAATCGCGCTCGATATGGGCGCGCTGATCGCCGGCGCGAAGTTCCGCGGCGAATTCGAAGAACGGCTCAAGGCCTTGCTCAAGGAAGTGACCGACGCATCCGGAGAGATCATACTTTTCATCGACGAGCTCCACACCGTCGTCGGTGCGGGAGCGGCGGAAGGCTCGATGGATGCCTCGAACCTGCTAAAGCCGATGCTCGCGCGCGGCGAACTGCACTGTGTCGGCGCAACCACGCTCGACGAGTACCGCAAGTACATCGAGAAGGATGCGGCACTGGAGCGGCGTTTCCAGCCAGTGATGGTCGAGGAGCCGAGCGTCGAGGATACCATCTCGATCCTTCGCGGTTTGAAAGAGCGCTACGAGGTCCATCATGGAATTCGCATCAAGGATTCCGCGCTGGTCACCGCCGCGGTGCTCTCCAAGCGTTACATCACGGACCGCTTCCTGCCCGATAAGGCTATCGACCTGGTCGATGAGGCGGCGGCCAAGCTGCGGACCGAAAAGGAGTCGATGCCGGCGGAGCTCGATGAAGTCAATCGGCGTGTGATGCAGCTCGAAATCGAGCGCGAGGCGCTCAAGCGCGAGACCGACGAAGCCTCGCGCGATCGCCTGGCGCGCCTGGAAAAGGAACTGGCCGAGCTGCAAGAGAAGCGCTCGGCATTTCAGGCCCAATGGCAGCGGGAAAAGGGCGAGCTGGAACAGCTTTCCAAGCTCAAGGCTGATATCGAGCAGACCAAGCTCGAAATCGAGAAGGCCAAGCGCGAATACGATTTGAACAAGGTCGCCGAGCTCCAGTACGGCAAGCTTGCGAGCCATGAGAAGGAGCTTGCTGCGCGAGAGAAGAAACTGCAGGAGGAGCATGGCGGTGCTCCGCGGCTGATCAAGGAAGAGGTCGACGACGAGGATATTGCCGAAGTCGTCGCGCGCTGGACCGGCATCCCGGTGTCGCGCCTGATGGAAGGTGAAGTCGAGAAGCTGAGCCACCTGGCGGAGCATCTGCATAAGCGCGTGATCGGGCAGGATGAGGCGGTGGCGGCGGTCGCCGATGCGGTAGTGCGGGCGCGTGCCGGACTCGGCGATCCCAACCGGCCAATCGGATCGTTCATCTTTCTGGGACCGACCGGCGTCGGCAAGACCGAGCTGGCGCGTGCGCTCGCCGAATTCCTGTTCGACGACGAGAACGCGCTGATTCGGATCGATATGTCCGAGTACATGGAGAAGCACACGGTCTCGCGGCTGATCGGTGCGCCGCCTGGCTATGTCGGGTACGACGAGGGCGGACAGCTCACCGAAGCGGTGCGCAGGCGCCCCTACTCGGTGATCCTGTTCGACGAAATCGAAAAGGCGCATGCGGACGTCTTCAACGTGCTGCTGCAACTGCTCGACGACGGACGCCTGACCGACGGCCAGGGCCGCACGGTCGATTTCAAGAATACCGTCGTGATTATGACCTCGAACATCGCGAGCCAGTTGATCCTGTCGTTCAAGGGCCAGGACTATGACCGCATGAAGGCTCAGGCCCTCGAAGTGCTACGCCAGAGCTTCCGGCCTGAGTTCCTGAACCGGGTCGACGAGATCGTGGTGTTTCATCCGCTGGCCAAGGAACAACTGCGCCAGATCGTCGAGATTCAGATCGGACGGCTGCGGAAGCGGCTCGAGGAGCGGAAGATCGAGCTCGAGCTCACGACCAAGGCGCTCGATTTCCTGGCCGAACACGGCTACGACCCGGTCTACGGCGCACGTCCGCTAAAGCGGATGATCCAGCGCGAGCTGGAGACCGCGATCGCACGGCGGTTGCTGAGCGGCGAGATTCGCGACGGCTCGCGGGTGCGGGTCGAGGCGGGTCCGCGCGGCCTCGAATTCGAGAGCCAGCCACTCGCGAGCGCGGCGTAAGCCATCAAATTATCGGAGTGCCGCGGGCGATCGGATCTCCGATCGTCCGCGGCGTTTTTCCTTCCGACCATCAGCGAGGATCTGCCGATTGCGGCGCGCACGGTGATTCAATAAATGTGACTTGAGAACCCGTCCGAGCGCTTCCGGAGCTACCGGGTGGATCGAGGAGGCATTATGGAGAGCGGCCGCGTTCGCAGGCTGGTGATCGACGATCCCAAGCGCTGCCTCTTCCAAGTCCATCGCACGGCCTATACTTCGCCCGAAATTCTCGAACTCGAACGCGAGCGCGTTTTCGATCGGTCGTGGGTCTACGTCGGCCACGAGTCCGAGGTGCGAAATCGCGGCGATTTTCAGAGTCGCGACGTCGCCGGCCGCCCGGTCATCCTATGTCGCGACAATGACGGCGAAATTCGCATCCTGATTAATAGCTGTACCCATCGCGGGGCCCAGCTCTGCCGCCAGGCCGAGGGCAACGCCAAGACCTTCCAATGCTTCTACCATGCGTGGACCTTCAACAATCGCGGCGAGTTGGTGGGCGTTCCCGATGCGGCCGGCTATGGACCAGCCTTCAATAAGGATGAGATGGGGCTCAAGTCGCCGCCGCGGATCACCAATTATCGCGGCCTCATCTTTTTGAGCTTCGACCCGGGGGCCGAGGACTTCGTCACTTACATCGCCAATGCCAGGGAGCAGCTCGATCTGATCATGGATCAGTCGGAAGCCGGGATGGAGATCGTCGGCGGAACCCATCTCTACTCCTCGCACGCGAACTGGAAGATGCTGGTCGAGAACAGCCTCGAGAGCTATCACGTCGCGCCGCTGCACAAGAGCTACATCGATTACCTGCGCGTGGTGGGCAATGACGTTTCGCGGGCACCGGTGCGCGGCTTCGGCCGCGAGCTTGGCAACGGCAATGCGGTCGAGGAATACGAGGGCAATTGGGGACGGCCGCGGCTACGATGGGATCCGCGCTGGGGCGCGGAGGCAAAACGCGAAATCGAGGAGCATCGCGAGCGCCTGGTCGCCCGCTTCGGCGAGCAGCGCGCGCTGCGAATCGCGGAATGGAACCGCAACGTGCTCATCTATCCCAACCTCATGATCAACGACATCATGGGCATCACGATCCGCAGCTTCTATCCGGTCACGCCCGATTACATGGAGGTCCGGGCCTGGTCGCTAGCGCCGGCCGATGAATCGCCGGTCTGGCGCGCGCGTCGGCTCGATAACTTCCTGACGTTCCTCGGCCCGGGTGGGCTATCGACTCCGGACGACAATGAGGCGATGGAATCGTGCCAGCGCGGCTTCCGGGCGGCGCGCGAAGTCGAATGGTCGGATATGTCGCGTGGGATCGTACGCGAGTCGCAGGCCGTCGACGAAGAGCAGCTCCGCTCGTTCTGGCGCAAGTGGAACCTCCAGATCAGTGGATCCAAGCGGACTCGGCAAGGCAGTGCAAAAGTCCGGCGCGTCGCGTGAGAGTCTGCAACCGTTAAAACTGTTCGCCTTTGACATTACCGGAGGGCTGTGCGAATTATCGCTCGCTCCGAATCGCTTTTTCGCGCCGGTGCGGCTGCTTGAGCCGTGCCGTGTCAATCCGAGGAAATTATGCCGGAAGGAAAAGCCAGAAAGATGTGGGCACTGCCGGGCGCGATGGTCGATATTCCGCGCTCGATGCTGATGCTTGGAGCCGAGCCGGCCCCGGTAACGGTGCCGACACCATCATTCCTCATCGAGCACCCGAAGGGATTGGTGCTGTTCGACAGCGGTTGCAATCCGAAGATTCTCGATGACCCGGTTGGCTATTGGGGGCCGATGGCGGCAGGTATGCCGTTCAAGTGGAGCAAGCAGGAAACCCTCGACAAGCAGATCGAACGCGTCGGCTATAAGGCTAGCGACGTCAAGTACGTGGTGCTCTCGCACGGCCATCTGGATCATGCCGGCGGACTTGCCTACTTCCCCGATGCAAAATTTATCGTCGGCGCTGGTGAACTGCGGTATGCCTACTGGCCCGACCCGGATCGCCGCTGGGCGTTCATCCTCGAGGATTTCCTGCCGACCCGCGGCTTTCAATGGATCGAACTCGGTCAGGACCAGGATTTGTTCGGCGACGGCGCAGTAACTTTTCTCTACACGCCGGGCCATACGCCGGGAGAATGTTCGATCGTGGTCAACTTGCCGAACCGGCGTGTGCTGGTTACCGGCGACACAGTGCATACGCGCGCCGCTTTCGAGAACGAAGTGTCGATGCCGTTCAGCGTCAACCACATGCAGGCGATGGCGTCGCTCAAGCGGATCAAGTCGATGCGCGATCTGGGCGGGGCGCAAATCTGGATTACTCACGATCCCGACGACTGGCGGGAAAACCCGCATCAGATCGATTGAGCCCCACGCATGCCTCTCTATGAATGGCAGTGCGCGAGTTGCGGCCTGACCTTTGAGGCGCTGGCCGGCCTCGACGAGCGCCATCGTCGACGCCGTTGCCCGGGCTGTGCGCGTCCGGCGCCGCGCGTCGTGTCGAATTTCGCGATCGCAACCGCGGCCGCCAACGGTAGAGGGGAGATCGAATCGCTGACGCGCCCGTTGGCGCCGCCGCTGCCGCCCGCAGCGCGCTTTTGCTGGATGACCGATCAAGCGGCCGAGCGGTTCGCAGCCTATCGAACCGGACGCGGCACCGAATATGACGACCGCCACGCACGCGCGAGCGAACTGCGCAAACAACGCGGCGAGCTCGCCGCCGCCTCAGCGCCGCCAGCTCGCAAGCGTCGAGCGGCGCCCAAGTCTCATCACTGATTCCCGTTAGGTGCCCGGGCTGATGCCCGAGTGATTGCTGGCGCCACGCTATTCCCGCGGTTTGGTTTTCGATCCCTTGGTGGCCTGTCCGATGCCGCCGGTCAGCAGCATCCCGAACCCGGCGCCCGCCTCGGTCGAGGTCTCCTGCGAAAGGTCAGGTCCGTCGCTGAGCGTGGCTC
>DATJRJ010000011.1:0-3911 GCA_035504735.1 Binataceae bacterium (SeqCode) | reverse complement strand
GATGAAATGATCTTCTCGTTCACCCATACTCAGGAAATGCTGTGGATGTTGCCGCGTATACCGCCCACCAATCGCTATGTGGAAGTGGCGTTGGTCGCGATCGTGCGCTTCCGCGATGGCAAGCTTGCACATGAACACATCTACTGGGACCAGGCGTCGGTACTCAAACCACCTCGAACTGGACAAGTGCATTGTCGCTCAGCTTTGAACCAAGATCATGCCGAATATTCGGATATGAGGAGCACTCCATGCCATCACCAGAAGAGTCGAGCAAATCGGATCTCTTCGACCGATGTGCGAAGGATCCAGCAATACTCCGCCGTTAACTATCTTATCGAGAAGTTCATATCTCAGCGCGTCTGACGCGAGCGAGCGTCCAACGAAGTGAATTAGATCATTCGAAACATAGGCCATCGCGTGATCGGCACAAACGCCATCACACATTATCTCGATTTCTCCTCGGTCAACGCTGCCGGCTCATGGAACGTTCACTTGGCGCTGTCGCCGAGTCGTGCGCCTACGAATCGCAGCGGAAGGCGGTCCAAGTAACGACAGCCATGCGCATGAATCCATCCGTGATTTCAGTGCGACTGCAGATCCGCAATCCGAGCCGCGATCTGATCCGCAACAAATCCGTATGCGTCGAAGGCGATCGAGCAGCTGGCCGGCAACACGGCGGGAACCGGCATCGTGCCGCAGGTGAAGACGGGCGACGCGGGGCTTGACCGCATCATTGATGCGGAGTGGCCGTACTTCGTGGAAAACTGCCTCGATCAGACCAAAACGATGGGCACGGTGAACGGCCACATCGTGCAGGGCGTCGAGTTCGATCTGCTCGGGCGGCGCTCGGCGCGTTCGATGTGACAACCGCTGCCGATCCAAGCTCGGCAGTCGTCATGATCACTGCCTAGCAACAGATAACTCTAATGAGTAGAGCACTTTACGAAAGTTGCCTGCGTCGCTACAATTATGCCTGAGACATGCCTCGCGGCTCTATCAATCGCGCGCGCCAGCCGGCGGGAGATCCAGCGACTTCCCCCGCCAGGCAAAAGCTCCGCGTCGAATATTGGCCTGTCGAACGGTTGAAGCCGTACGAAAATAACCCGCGCAAGAACGACAAAGCCATCGATCAGATCCGGGCCAGCATCCGCGAGTTCGGCTTCGCCGTGCCGGTCCTTGCCAAGTCGGATGGTGAAGTAGTCGATGGTCACCTCCGTTTGAAAGGCGCCATCGCGGAGAAAATGCGGGAATTGCCGGTGATTCCGTGCGACGGCTGGACCGACGCGCAGGTGCGGGCCTTCCGGCTGATGGTCAACCGGTCGGTGAGCTGGGCCGATTGGGATCTCGATGCACTGGCGATCGAGGTCGCCGAACTGAAAGCCTTGGATTTCGACCTGAGTCTACCGGGTTCGACGCGCGGGAGATCGACTCATTTACGCTGACGCCGAACGCCAGCGAGGATGAAGTTCCGCCCGTCCCGGAAATTGCAACTTCGCGCCCGGGCGATTTGTGGCTATGCGGCCCGCACCGCATATTATGTGGAGACACAACCAAACCCGAATCGGTCGCGCTCGCGCTCGGATCGCACAAGCCGTTCCTGATGGTCACTGACCCGCCGTACGGAGTCGAGCTGGACATGGAGTGGCGTGATCGGGCAGGCCACAACGAGGTGAGCCCCGCCGCGAAGTCGTATATGAAACAGAGGATCAAAGGCCACACCGCGACATCCATATCCGGCGACACAAAAGCCGATTGGAGCGATGCCTTTGCTCTTGTTTCGACGTTGGATGTTTTGTACGTCTGGCACGCGACCAGCCACCTCGTCGAAGTGGCGGTGGGGCTCGATCGCATCGGATTTCAGGTCAGACAGCAGATTATCTGGAACAAGACCGCCGCTGCGATGTCGCGGCAGGCATATCACTGGAAGCACGAGCCCTGCTGGTACGCCGTGAGACGCGGCAAAACCGCGCATTGGCTTGGCAGCCGCGATCAAAGCACGATTTGGGACGCCGCATCTCCCAAGATGATCATGGGTGGATCGACCGAGGAAAAACAAAACCACCCAACTCAGAAACCAATCGAACTGATGAGACGGCCGATCATGAACCACACCAAACGCAGGGAAGTAGTGTGGGAACCATTCCTCGGTTCGGGTACGACACTCGCTGCCGCCGAGACGATCGGCAGGATTTGTTGCGGTATTGAAATTGAGCCGCGGTTTGTTGATCAGGTGGTGATGCGACGGGAAAAGCTCACGGGGAAACAGGCCACGCTCGGTGGCACCGATCGGACGTTTGGGGAGATCAAAGCGGAGCCGATGCATGAATCGCCCGCTGCCACCGCGAGATCGCGGATATCGAAGCGTTGATTTTGTCGGGCCATCCCGACGTCGCAGGTCTCTGTCTGGCGCTGTCGGACTGGTCGGCCGAATTGAGAATCCTCCAGAACGAAAAGCACCATCGCGGAGCAAACCGGAATCTCTGAAAGGAGCACTATGAACGGCGAAAAACGGCCTCGCGTGGGCCGGAAGGCTGTCAGAATCGATCTGACGGAACTCGAAAAGCTCTCCTCTCTGCAATGCACCGATGAGGAGATCGCTCACTTCTTTGATGTGAGCGTCCGCACCATCGAGCGCCGCAAGAAGAAGCCAGCGTTTGCCTCGGCGATCGAGCGGGGTCGCGCCAAGGGGCGTCTGTCGGTGCGGCGAACTCTGTTCAATCAGGCGAACAATGGGAATATAGCGGCGGCCATCTTCCTCGCCAAGAACGTGCTCGGCTACCGCGACGTGCTGAGCAACGAGCACAGCACCCCGGATGGTGCCACGCCGCCGATTCAACTCATGGTGGTGCAGGCGGGCCAATCGGTCGATGCCGTCTCCCCATCCCAACTGAGCGATATTAAGGCGCTGATTCGCGAATAGCTTATGGCAGACGCACTTCGCAAACCCTTAAGCCTCCAGCCCAAGCAGCACGAGCTGCTCCTGGCGGTGCTCGATCGCCGCCCTTCCGCGCCCAGCATCCTTGGATTCGGTGGAGCGCGGGGCTCCGCAAAATCGGGTGCGATCCGGCGGATTGCGTTGCTTCTTGCCACCGGCCAACAAGGCGTCATCATCTGGATCATCCGCCGTGTCTGGGACGATCTGAACAAAGACCACGTGATGCCACTGTTTACGGAATATCCGGAATTAAAACCCTTCTATCGGGCCGGGAACAAGGAACTTCGCTTCACCAATGGCAGTTCCATCTTTTTCATTCACGCGGGCGACACCGGCCGCGCCAAGCGCAAAGCCCGCGGTCCGCAGGCGCACTACATTTTCCTCGAGCAAGCCGAAGAATTCTCTCAGGAAGAGATGGAACAACTCGCCGGCTCGAACCGGGCGCCAGGTGTCCCTCCGGGATTCTGCAAGAGAATATTCACGTTCAACCCCGGCGGCATCGGCACCAATTACCTGCGACGGATCTTCTATCTCAAGGAGTATCGCGACAACGAGAACCCTGGCGATTTTCTGTTCATCCAGGGCTTCGGTTGGGATAACTACGAATGGTTTCGCGGCTTGGGAATCGTCTCGGAGCGGGATTTCTACCACAGCCCAGCCTGGGACGAGGAGCGGCGCTTCAAGGTCTTTGTGGAGCAAACGGATTTCGGACGAAAGCTGAACAGCTTGCCGCCGAACCAGCGCATCGGCGAGTTGATGGGCAGCTTCGAGAATTTCTCGGGCCAGTACTATGCGGGCGTTTGGGAGCAATCAACCCTGGTCTTGCCTCCCGACCTGGTGGCGCGAATGATTCAGCCGTGGTGGCCGCGCTGGCTGGCGACGGACTGGGGATTTTCGCACTATTCGGCTACCGTCTGGCTTGCGACGGGCCTTCTCAGTCCGGCCCAGATCCAAGAGTATTTCGGCGTGCCGGCGG
>DATJRJ010000010.1:0-4889 GCA_035504735.1 Binataceae bacterium (SeqCode) | reverse complement strand
ATGGCATTACCTGAAGCCCTATCAGCGCGAGCGTCTGGTGAGCTTCCTCGATCCGCATTCCGACCCGCTCGGTTCCGGATATCACATCATCCAGTCCGAAATTGCGATCGGCGCGGGCGGCGAGCTCGGCACCGGCTTCCTCAAAGGCACCCAGGCGCGGCTTAATTTCCTGCCGGAGCAGACCACCGATTTTATTTTTGCGGTTTTCGCCGAGGAATTTGGTTTCGCCGGATCGCTGGTGCTGTTGGGGCTCTACGCCCTGGTAATCGCGCGCGGCATCTGGGTCGCACGTCATGCACGCGAACGTTTTGGTGCCCTGCTGGCAGTTGGTGTCACCGCGATGATTTTCTGGCAGGTCGCGATTAACATCGGGATGGCGACCGGGATGCTGCCGGTGGTCGGAATCCCGCTGCCGCTGGTCAGCTACGGCGGCTCCTCGTTGATCGCAATGATGGCTGCGATGGGCGTGCTGATCAGCATCAACACCCGCCGCTACCTGTTCTGAGCGGCGCGGGTATGGAACTTATGCGCCCGGCGAATCCTGCTAGGCCCGCGACAACCACGAGGAAATCTGCATCGATGGCGGTAAAGAGACGCAACCCCAAAGGCAAACCTGGCCGCAAGAAATCTCGCGCAGGGAGCCGGCCGCGCAAGACCACGCACGCCGAGCCAGCGTCGCATCCTCACGATCCCGAGATTTTCGAGATCCACCGCCGTTTCATTCAGGTGATGGAGGGCGATCGGCTGCTCACGATTAGCGCTGAGACCCGCGGCCATTATCTGACCGTGATGCGCTCGCTGACCGCCAAGCTCTCTGTACCGGGCAAGCCGCTCTCCGAGATACTCAGCGAAATGATGTCCGAGGCCGCCCCGTTGATTTTTCAGGTAATGCAACGCTGACGTCAGCCGCGCGTCTCAGCGCCGCTCGCCAGCCCACTTTTACGCTCAGGAAAAACCCGTCAGCGCTGGTTCACTCGGTCGCGCGTGTAGACCTGGTCCCAAATCCGGCCGCCGGTCTCATACCAGGTACGGCTCGGATGCTCACGAAGCGCGAGCGAAACCGGCTCCCCCGCCATCCTGATCGCTTTTATCCGACCGCGATCCTGAAGCAACGCGATGTCCTTCAGTGGGTTTCCGTCGATCGCCAAGAGGTCGGCGAGCTTGCCGGGCGCGAGTGCCCCAAGCCGTTGACTGTCGCGCATGATACGCGCATTCACCGAAGTCGTGCTGATTAGCGCCTCGGCCGGCGAGAAGCCCAGGTATTTCACGTAATATTCCAACTCGCGTGCGGGCCATTCGCCGTACGGCGTAACCGCGAACCCGGCCTCGCTACCAACCATGAAGGGCACTCCGGCCGCCTTGGCACGGCCGAGATTCTCCACCGCCGCCTCCAGTTCGCGTTGCTGTGCGGGAACGAAGCCGTAAGCAGGATCTCCGGGGCGGGTGAATTCGATGGTGTTGACGATGAGGCTCAGCGTTGGACACAGCGCGCAGCCGTTTTTCAGCGCCCATTCCAGTCCCTGCTCGTCCATCCACGATCCATGCAGGATGTAATCGACGCCCGCGCGCGCAGCGTAGCGGATGCCTTCGGCACCGCGCGCATGGGTCGCGACTTTGCGGCCCAGGCGATGGACCTCGCTGACCAGGGTGGTCACCTCCTCCTGGGTCATCCCAGAAATCAGCCCGGTACCCGGGACGAGTTGGTCGCCGTCGACGGCGAGCTTGATGAAATCGACACCATCCTTGATTTCCTGGCGAATCTCGGCAATTCCCTCGGCGACGTTTTGCATCAGGAATCCCACCGCGTGCTCCGGCATCTTCATCCACCGCGGATAGAAATAATCGACGCCCTGGGCAGTCAGGATGGCACGGCCTGCGCTGCTGATTCGCGGCCCGGTGAAGAGTCCGGTTTCGATCGCGTCGCGGATCGCCAGCGATACCAGGCCGGTGGTCGAAGGATCGGCCACCCCCGTATAGCCCGCCGCCAACATCCGCTGGCTTCCCTCAAGTCCCCGCAACGCACGGAATTCGACCGGCGAGTAAAAGTCTATCTGTTCGGAACTCTGCGTATTCCCGTACGACAGATGGACGTGGGCATCGATCATTCCGGGCATCACGAACCATTGCGAATAATCGATAGTTTCATCAGAGGCTTCTGCGCGCGGCGCGCTGCGCGCGGGTCCGACGAAGCTGATGACGCCATCCGGCTCGACCACGATTATGTGATCTGTGTAAGCCTGCGCATCGAGGCCGTTAAATAGCATTCCGCATCGAATAAATTTTCTCATCTGAATTCCCGTGCCCGACTGATTTTGTACTGAGAATGTAGCATTTTCCGCACGATGGCGGGCAGCCGCGCGTCGATTCCGGGATATAGCGAGGCCACCGGACTGCAAAGGCCGCCATCGAGATCCCGCTGGCGGTCAAAACTTCGACGCGGTGTCAGTTGGCTGCTTTCGGCGGAGCGGGCGGCGCGGAACTCGCCGTCGCTTGTGCGACTGGAGCCGGTTTCGTACCGATCGCCGCCAGAATTTCCTTGGCGTGCTGCGATGGATCAACCCTGGGATAGACCTTCGCGATCTTGCCCTGCTCGTCGATTACATAAGTAACCCGGCGATCCAATCCGAGTATCGGGATACCGTTGGCGGCACCGTACGCATCGGCGATTTTCTTGTCCGGATCCAGCAGCAGGGGAAACGGCAGCGAGTATTTCTTGATGAACGCCTTGTGCGAGTCGGCCGACTGGACGCTACATCCCAGGACCACAATTCCAGCCTGCTGAAAACGCGCATATCCATCGCGGAAGGCACATGCCTCCTTGGTGCATCCGGGCGTATTGTCCTTGGGATAGAAGTAGAGAATTACTTTCTTACCGCGATAATCCGAGAGCTTGACCGGCTGCACCTGGTCGCCGACCACCATCTGAGTGGCAAACTGAGGCGCCGGCTCGCCTTCTTTGATCAGGGCGGCGTTGGCCTTGCCAGGACTCATCAGCAGCGGAATCAGCGCCGCGCCGACTATCAGCAGTATTCCGACTATGGTTATAGCGAGCCTCATCGCTGGTCCCCTGCGCCTATCAGACGTAATACAACCACTCCCGGTAATCAGCATCCTGTCCTTTAAGGGCGGCACGGAACATTCCCTCCAGTCTGATCGTCAGGGGTCCGGGGCGACCGGCGCCGATCTGACGGTCGTCGACTTCCCGCACCGGCGTGACCTCGGCGGCCGTCCCGGTCATAAAAACCTCGTCCGCAATGTAAACCGCATCGCGTGGAAAAAGTTCCTCGCTGACTTCGATTCCGGTGCGGCGCATAATCTTGATAACCGCATCGCGCGTGATGCCCGGCAGGATCGAGCTCACCGGCGGAGTGCGGACCTTACCGTCGCGCACGATAAAGATGTTCTCGCCGCTACCCTCAGCGACGAAACCTTCAACATCGAGCAGCAGCGCCTCGTCGTAGCCGTTGCGGCGCGCCTCGTAGCCGGCGAGGATCGAGTTGATATATTGTCCGGAGGCCTTCGCGTGCGGCATCAGCGAGTTGTGATGAAAGCGCACGAATGAGGAAGTTTTAAGCCGCACCCCGTGCTTGATAGCCTCGTCGCCGAGGTAGGCACCCCACGGCCAGGCCGCGATGGCGACCCGCACCTTATTGCCGCGCGCCGACAGTCCCATTTCACCTTCGCCATAGAACGCGATCGGGCGGATATAACATTCCTCGAGGCGATTGACCCGCACGATCTCGGTCGAGGCCTTCAGCAGCTCTTCCGGCGAGAACGGGATTTTCATCTCCAGGATGTGTGCCGATTCGAAAAGCCGCCGGATATGTTCGCGGCCGCGAAAAATCGCCGAGCGACCATCGGCGCATTTGTAGCAGCGCATCCCCTCGAACACGGCCAGACCGTAATGCAGGCTGTGGGTAAGGACGTGGATGTTCGCCTGATCATAGGGCACCATCGCGCCATCCATCCAAATCTTGTCGGTACGCAAGCTGCTGGCTGCCAAGGATATCCTCACACGAAGCAGATTGATCGAAGTGTGGCCGGCCTCTAGTCGCTACCGAAAGTAGTCGATAGGCCAGAACCGAACAAGATATCCGGGCGCGGCGCCAAGTCGCGGGGCCCGGATATCTCGTTCAGCCTGGCTCCTTGGGTGTCGGCCCGGCAGGACCGGCATCCAGGGAGGCCGGTGCGGCGGCGCCGCCGTCCGCTCCGGACGGTCGCCGGTGCCGATGGCGTCCACGCCGACGGCGTCGGCGGCCGTTGAGCCCTGCCGGCCGCAGGCCCGCGGCCTGCGCCGGCGGCGCGCTCAACAGCCGCTCCAGCTCTGCTGGAGCGGCGCCATAGTTCGGCGCCATCAATTCATAAAACGCGCGGGCTTCCGCGAAGTACGGCCGGCGCGCGATCCGAAGCGTCCGCCGGCTCGGCGACAGCAGGTGCAGGAAGGACTCGAGGATCAGCCGCATCAGCTCGGTGTCGGCGCGCGCAAAACCGCGCAGACGCAGATCGTTCACCAACTCGCGCGTGGCTATCCCGGACCGTGCCGCGCCGTTCAGGAAGACGTCAAGATAGAGCGCTGCGAGGACCAAGGCGTGATCCGTCGCTCCCCCTTCCCCGGCCGCTCGTTCCAGCGCTGCCAGGTTCTGAGACGTGCGCAGGCTGCCTGACTGCGCCAACTCGGCAAGCAGATGGCTGCTCAGATGCGGCAGCAGCGTATCCAGCAGGCCGAATTCGAGCATCAATTCCAGGCCGCGCGCCGCGCCGCGCATCCCCAGCGTCCGATAGGTCTCCTCGACCAGCCGCGCCATCGAGGCCTTGCTCAACTCTGCGCGATAATTACGCAGCGCCGCTTCGGCAGTGCTCTCGATCGTGAAATCGAACCGCGCGCACAG
>DATJRJ010000009.1:0-2739 GCA_035504735.1 Binataceae bacterium (SeqCode) | reverse complement strand
AGGCGATCAAATCAGCGATATACTGGGGCGTGATCGGATCAAGCATCTCGGTCGCCGCCGGTAATCCCATCCGCGCGATCTCGAGCAACAGGCGGCGTGCGATCCGAAGTCCCTCGCGCATGTCGCAGCTATTGTCCATCTGCGGGTCGTTGATGAGCCCCTTCCATCCGACCGTGGTGCGCGGCTTGTCGAAGTAGACCCGCATCATAACGAAAATTCGTTCGGCCACGCGCGGCGCGAGATCGGCGAGCCGGCGGGCATAGTCGAGCGCGGCGGCGGGATCGTGAATCGAGCACGGCCCGACGATGAACATCAGGCGCCGGTCGTCGCCCGAGAGCATGCGGCGCACGGTCTGGCGCGACTGATAAACGAACTGCACCAGCTCGTCGTCGAGCGGCAACTCGTCCTTGAGCGAGCGCGGGGCGATCAGCGGCTCGGTCGCGGCGACGTGTATGTCCTGGATGCGTGGCATCGAACGCTTAGCTTAGATGGGAGCATCACCGAAGGGAACCTCGGCCCGAGAGCCGCGATCGCGGGTTGCTTGCTGCAGCGCCGCGGGCACTCTAATCTATCCTTCGATATGAAGCAGGAAAAAATCGATCGTGATGGCGAGGTCGGATTGGCGCAAGCGGAACCGCGCTCGCCGCGACGCAAACTGTTGTTCGCGATCATGGGCATGATCCTGGCTATCGTGTTTGCCGTGGGACTGGTGTTGCAGGAGCAGGGTCAGATCGTACGTGTCGATCCTCAGGGCCATCTGTATTCGCCGTTTATTCGTCAGATCGTGGGCCACAAGGAATCGAAACCGTCCGCAGCCAGCCCCGGCGATTCGTTGATCGGCACCAAGTCGTCCGGCGCGCCCTCTGAGGATTGAGATAGCGCACTCGAATCCTGAAGCGGAAGAGCATGCGGCCGGGACGGCTGGTGTCGGCCGCGGCTACGGCCGCGACTTCTGGGCGGTCTTCGCCGCCAATTTCGTACTCAACGGCTCTTCCAACATGCTGGTGCTTTTCCCGCTGTTGGTCGTTCGGCTCGGTGGCGGCGCGGCAATGATCGGTGCGCTCGCCGCCTTCGGCGCGGCGATGGCGCTGATGGTGCGGCCCGCGATACCGCGGGTGATCGAGCGGGCAGGTCGCAGTTCAACAGTTTTTTGGGCGCTGGCGCTCGAGGGTATCGCGATCGCGCTCTATATCCCGCTGCACTCGCTCGGTCTGCCGATCTTTGCGGTGCGCGCGCTGCACGGCATATGCGAAGGCACGGCGCGCGTGGCGCTGTTCGCGATGCTGTTCAACATCCTGCCCGAGGGACGTCATGGCGAGGCGATGACGATCTTCAGCCTCAATGGAATGATGCCGGCGGCGTTCGCGCCGATGATCGGCGACGAGATCATTCGGCACTTCGGATTTGCCGTATTCTTTGTCAGCGCGGCCGCGCTCTGCGCTTCGGGAGCCATCGCGATGACGCAGGTATCGAGCAAACTCGGACGTGCGATGCGGACGCCGGATGAGGCGGGCGGCGAGGGCGTGAGCTATCGCGAACTGCTGCTGGAGCGGACGCTGATACCGGTCTGGATCGTTACCTTGGTGTTCTCGGCCGTGCTTGGCTCGCGGCTGAATTTCGTGGTGCCATTTGCGAGCCAGCGGGGGATCGCGCAAGTCGGCGTCTATTTCGTGATCTATTCTGCGGCCGCGATCGTGGTGCGCCTCGCCTGCGCGGGGCTCTTCGAGACCATCGGCGCGGAACGAATACTGGCGCCCTCGCTGGTCACGCTCGGCCTCGGTATCGCGCTGCTGGCGGCGACCGGGCGGCCCGGGATGCTCGATCTGGCCGGCGTAATCGGCGGACTCGGTCACGGCTTCACTTACCCGGCGCTGACCGTCCTGGTGCTGCGGCGCACACCAGCGTCGGCGATGGGCCGGACCTCGACGCTCTTTACTTCACTGTTCGACCTGGCATCGATGGTCGCGCCGTACCTGCTCGGCCTGATCGCGAGCCGCGCGGGTTATGCGCTGATGTTCCTGGTTGCGGGTGCATGCGCGGTTGCGGCGGGGCTTTATCTCGGCGCGGCTGAGGTCATGCTGCGGCGCCGGGATGTTGAACCTCAGCGCGTAAGCTGAAACGAGCGCGATCGGTGCACGCGAAATCGCGCGCGCGGGCTTTACACTCGATCACGTCGATGCTAGATTCGGCGGTCTCGCTGCTTCTGAAGTCGCCGCTACGGATGATGACGGGCAACGGGTTTGAGGCCGGCGCGAGTCCTGTAGAAAAACAACTCGTTCTTTCTACCGAAAGATTTGCAGGGTTGACATATCGTCATCGCGACGATAATCTGGCCTTTCGCCTCAAGGGCTTGGTTCTTTGAAAACTGAATAGTAGTGCATGCCCAATTCGGGCGGCGAGGGACTCCGAAAGCGGAGCCGATCGTGTCCGAATTTTCGATTTCAAGAGCGGTCAGTCCAACCGGATCGAGGGCCTAACGGCCGGCGATCCGGATTGAGATAATGAGCTTTAATGGAGAGTTTGATCCTGGCTCAGAACGAACGCTGGCGGCGTGCCTGAGACATGCAAGTCGTGGGAGAATGTCGGAGCAATCCGGCTAGTAAACCGGCGCACGGGTGAGTAACACGTGGGCAACCTGCCTCGAAGACCGGGATAACCCGTCGAAAGACGGACTAATACCGGATAAGACCACGGGGAGTTCGCTTCCTGAGGTAAAAGATGGCCTCTGCTCCTGCAAGC
>DATJRJ010000008.1:0-15239 GCA_035504735.1 Binataceae bacterium (SeqCode) | reverse complement strand
CATTCTGATGCTTCCACGCCATCGAGATCATCTCGTCGGTCCACGGATAACCAATATGGATCCCGATCAGCCGAAGCTCGGGAAAATCGATCGCGACGCGATCGAGCGTGATCGGCCGACCGACGCTCGGCAGCCGGCGGTCGCGCTGATAGATGAGGTTCTGGCCGACCTGCATCATGATCGGGATGTCGAGCTCGCAGCATTTCGCGTAGTACGGATAGTAGCGCGCATGGTCGGGCGCGAGCTCGAACCAGTGCGGGTAAAGATGGGCGCCGACGAAACCGTATTCACGCACCGCGCGCTCGAGCTCGCGCACGCCCTGCATCCCGCGCGTGGGATCGACGCCGGCGAGACCGCTAAAACGATCGGGATGCTCCCGGCAGACCTGATCAACGCGCTCGTAAGGAATCTCGAACGAACCCTTGACGCGCAGATCGCCGGCCCGCACCGCGATCAGCAGCGAGCGCTCGATTCCCGCGCGATCCATTTTCGCCAGGTACTCACCGATCGAAACGCCCCGGCGCATCGCCTCCGGAATCCGCACCTGGGTCATGAAATCGTCGTCGATCCCGGTCTGCCCGAGCCTTACTTCCTGCTCGGTGAAAAGGTTGACGACTATATCGATCGCGCCGTTCATCGCGGCCTGCGACTGAAGACCCGCGCCTATTTGCGCGCGATAAACAGGAACCAGGCGCCGGCGCCGCCGAAATCGCCGCCTTGCAGCAGCCCGGTGCGGGCGCGCGCCTGCTCAAACGCGCTCGGCACCATAATCTGCCGGACGCTCTCGCGCTCGAATCCCGCTTCGGCCGCGAGCCGCGCGAGGTCGAGGTCGTGATAGTAGCTCCAGAACGGTTCGTTGTTATTGTAGGTATCCCAATCCAGCATGAAGGCGTTGTACGGCGGGAGCCCCGCAAACTGCGGGACCTCGGCGTGGATCATCATGCCGCCCGGCCGCAGCAGCCGGCGGCATTCCGCGATTACGCCGCGAATCGCCTGCGCCGAAGTCTCGTGCAGCAGAATATGCGACACCACCAGGTCGAACGATTGGTCAGCAAAGTTGGTGCGTTCCGCATTCTGCTGCGAGAAGTGGATACGCCTGCCGAGCGCCTCGGCGCGACCATGGGCATAGCGCAACATCGGCGCGGCCACATCGATGCCGTGAACTTCGGCCGCGGGATAGTTCTCGACGTAGGGCACGGTGCTGTGGCCGACCGAGCATCCCATATCGAGAATCGCGGCCGGCCTGAATTTCGGGCTCTCGTGCTGGAGCCAGTTGGCGACGCTGCGGCCGATGTCGTCGTTGAACGGCCCCATCCGGCCCATCGCGTAGATATAGACCGCGCGATCATAAATCGCGCCGGCGGCGACGTCGTTCGGCCTGAGCTCGGTATGATACCCGCCGGGCTGGCAATGAATGTCAACTGCGGCATGGTATCGCGGCAGCGATAGTTCGGGATCGAGCGTGAGCGTTCCACCGGCGCCGCTCGTGGAGCGACTGCGCGCCGCCAGGTCATCGAGCTGGCGTTCGACGCTGACCGCCACCGAATCCCACATCATCTCCTGGCTGGTGCGCTGCAACGCGCTCCACATCCGGTAGTAGGGCTCCGCAGCCATCACCGAGCGCACCTCATGCCGATCGCGCGGTGCCCGCCGATGCTCGTGCTCGAAACGCGCCTTAGCGCGCTGCTCATAGACCTGCTCGTTGCCCGGCGAAACCTTGGTCGCCAGATGAATCTTAAGGCTTTGCACGAAGTTCTGGCGCGCGAGTTCGTCATGACTCGCCCGCGGCAACAATCCATGCTCAGTCTGCTCGGCCATCGCGATTACCTCTTTATTGTAGTGGTCAGGATGCCGCCGTCTCGATACACCGGCTAAGACGACGACACGTCCTCGATCACACGTTCGTAACTGCCCGGCGTTTCGCCCTTTCCGACTGATTCAAGCTCATGATGAACGATTCTCAGCACGCGTTCGAGGTACTCAGCTCGCCAGCGCTCGCGCTCCGCGGCAATCTTCTCATCGGGACGATAACCCTCGATCTCTGCAGTCGTCACCGTTCCGTTGCTTTCCAGCAGCCGCTCGATGGTATCGAGCCGCTCGCGGACTACCGCGACCTCGCCCGCCAGCGCGATAGTCATTGCCAGCAGCTTGTCGCATTCAGGGTTATCGAAATAGATCGGCCGCTTGCCCTTGGCCTTGCGTGACATTGAAAACTCCTCGCGGGACGGCGCCCGCCTGATTCGCGAATACCACGGCCCCTCCCAACCGGCAAGTCGCTCGGTTTCCCGGGCTGGCGCGGCTATGATTATGATAGCGTTATTTGCCGCGGAATTTCGATGGGAGGTACCGAACGATGGCTGTGCGGGCAGTCGAGATTGTAGAAGTTTCGCCGCGCGACGGCCTCCAGAATGAAGCCGTGATGCTGTCGGCCGCCAGCAAGGTCGAGCTCATCCGGCGTGCGATCGCCGCCGGCGTGCGCCGTATCGAGGCGGTCTCATTCGTAAATCCCAAGCGCGTGCCGCAGATGGCCGATGCGGAAGAAGTGATGGCGGCGCTGCCACGCGGCGGAGCCTCCTATATCGGACTGGTGCTGAACCGCAAGGGTATCGATCGCGCGATCGCAGCGGGCGTCTCGGAAATCAATTTCGCAGTGGTCGCGACCGAGACTTTCAGCCGGCGCAACCAGGGCGTCGGCACCGCCGAGAGTATCGCGGCGTGGTCCGAGGTCGCCAAGGCGGCGCGCGCTACGAAGATCCCCGTGAGCGCGACGATTTCGGCGGCCTTCGGATGCCCGTTCGAGGGTGAGGTCCCGGTCGAACGCCTGCTCGAAGTCGTCAAGCGGGTGGTCGAAAATCCGCCCGACGAACTTTCGCTCGCGGATACCATCGGAGTCGCCACGCCGCGCGATGTAACCGAACGAGTCGCCGCGGTCGCCCGCGCCGTGCCGGGTATCAAATTGCGCTGCCATTTTCACAACACCCGCAATACCGGACTCGCCAACTCTTACGCGGCGATCGAAAGTGGCGTCGCGGTGCTCGATTCCAGTATCGGCGGAGTTGGCGGATGCCCGTTCGCGCCGGCCGCCACCGGCAATACACCGACCGAAGACCTGGTTTATATGCTGGAGCGGATGGGCATTGCGACCGGGCTCTCGCTGCCGCGCCTGATCGAGACCGCCATCTGGCTCGAAGCGCAGTTGATGCACTCGGTGCCCGGGATGCTGACGCGCGCCGGCGTTTTTCCTCGCGCGGCTGCCAATCAATAGCTGTTCCGCCAGCAAATGAAACAGTCAAATAAATGATGCAGACTTCCGCTCGATCCTGGACTTGAGGGTACCGGTACAAGCGATGGCATACAGGCTGGGCGTTGATGTCGGCGGCACCTTTACCGACCTTCTGCTGATCGACGAATCCAACGGCGCGACTTTCCGCGCCAAGGTGCCGACCACGCCCGCCGATCAATCGGCCGGCGTCCTCGAAGGAATCACGCGCGTCTGCACGATTGCACACATCAGCCCCTCAGATATCACCGAGCTGATGCATGGCACGACCATCGCCACCAACGCGATCCTCGAAGGCCGAGGCGCGCGCGTCGGCCTGATCGTTACCGACGGCTATCGGCAGGTGCTGCAGATCGCGCGCTCTTACGTGCCGGGTGGTCTGGCCGGATGGATCATCTGGCCGAAGCCCGAACCGCTGGCGGCGCTCGAGAATACGATCGAGGTTCAGGAACGCGTGAGCGCGCGCGGCGAGGTCGTGCGCCCGCTCGAGGAAGAGAGTGTGGTCGCCGCGCTGCGCCATCTGAAAAGCCGCAAGATCGAGGCGCTTACCGTTTCGCTGATCAACTCTTTCGCCAACGATTCCCACGAACGGCGAATCCGCGAGCTCGCCGCGCGCGAGCTGCCCGGCCTGCCGATCTCGCTCTCGTCGGAAATCCTGCCCGAGATGCGCGAGTACGAGCGCACCCTGACTACGGTTGCGAATTCCTATGTGCGGCCGGTGGTCGCGCGCTACCTGGGCAACCTCGGACGCGAGCTCAAGCATCGCAAGGTCGGTGCACGCCTCAAAGTTTTGCGTTCGGATGGCGGGCTGATGTCGTTCGAGGCTGCTGAGCATGCGCCCGTCAACCTGCTGATGAGCGGGCCGGCCGGCGGGGTCGCCGGCGCGCTGTGGGCTGCGCGTCAGGCCGGCTTCAAGAATCTGCTGACCTTCGATATGGGCGGCACGTCGACTGATGTCGCGCTGGTTGAAGCCGGCGAACCGCGGGTGCGCCGCGAGACCCGCGCCGGCGACGTGGCCGTGCGCGCCTCCTCGCTTGACGTGCGAACGATCGGCGCCGGCGGCGGATCGATCGCCTCGGTCCCGGAGTTCACCCGCGCGCTGCGCGTGGGACCGCGCAGTGCCGGCGCCGAGCCCGGTCCGGCGGCTTACGGCAAGGGCGGCGAGCAGGCGACCGTCACCGACGCCAATCTCGTACTGGGATTTCTGCCGGCGGGATTGCTCGGCGGCGAGATGAAGCTCGATCGCGAGGCGGCGCGCGCCGCGGTCCGGAAAATCGCCGACGCGATGGGAATCGGGCTCGAGCAGGCCGCCAGCGGCATAATCGACATCGTCAATGAGAACATGTTCGGCGCGTTACGCCTGGTCTCGATCGAGCAGGGCTACGACCCGCGCGATTTCGCGCTTGTCGCTTTCGGCGGCGCCGGTCCGCTGCATGCCAACGCGCTCGGGATGCTGCTCGGATGCTGGCCGGTGATTATCCCGCCCAGCCCGGGCGTGCTGTGCGCTTACGGCGATGCGACTACGCGCACCCGCAACGAGGCCGCGCGGACGTTTATCCGCCGCTTCGGCGACACCTCGAACGGCGAGATTCGCCGCATGCTCGACGAGTTGGCGGCGAGTGCCGCCGGCGCGCTCGATCTCGAAGGCGTGCCGCGCGCCGAACAATCGACGATTTACCAGGTCGATGTCCGCTACCACGGCCAGGGCTTCGAGGTGCCGGTCGCAGTTGATATCGAGAGCTTCGCTCGCGATGGACTGGCGGCGGTGGGACGCAGCTTCGACGCGATCCATCACCGGCTCTTCACCTTCTCGCTCGAGGTCGAGCATGAGTTCGTCAACCTGCGCGCGATTGTGCAGGGCCGCGCTCCGCTGGTGCAGCCGAATATCGTCGCCGAGGGCGATAACGACGCATCGACGGCGCGAATCGGCGAGACGCCCGCCTGGATCGGCGGCGAAGCGGTCAGTGCGGGCCTCTACGATCGTTCGCGTCTCAAGGCCGGCAATCGCATCGCCGGTCCCGCGATCGTCGTCGAGTTCGACAGCACGACGCTGATTCTGCCCGCCTGCGCGGGCGAGATCGATCGCTTCGGCAACGTCCTGGTGCGCCCGGTCGGGAGTTGAGGGAGGGTTATGGCAAAGGCGCGTATCATTCAGCGGAATAACCGGCCCTTCGAGCGGGTCACGATCGATCCGATCACGCTCGATATCATCGAGAGCGCGCTCCGCAACGCGCGCTTCGAGATGGACGCGGTGCTGTATCGGACCGCTATGTCCCCGGGGATCCGTGAGCAGCACGACGAGTTCCCGCTCATCGCCGACCGCGAAGGGCGCATGGTGGTGGGCCAGTTCGGCTCGTTCATCGCCGGCTTCCTCAACGTCTACGAGGGCACGATCGAGGAAGGCGACATCATCCTGCTGTCCGATCCCTACAAATGCGAAGGCGCAATCAGCCATGCCAACGATTGGCTGGTGTTGCAGCCGATTTATTTCGACGGCCGGCTGATCGGCTGGGGTGCGATGCTCGGTCATATGACGGACGTCGGCGGCAAAGTGCCGGGCAGCCTGCCGACCGACGCGACCTCGATCTTCGAGGAAGGCGTGATCATCCCGCCGGTCAAGCTCTATCAGCGCGGCGCGCTGCAGGAAGAGGTCCAGACCGTCATCTTCAACCAGGTGCGCCTGCCGCATTGGAACCGCTCGGACCTCAACGGGATCGTCGCGGCGTGCCGCACCGCTGAGCGGCGAGTGATCGAGATGTGCGAGCGCTTTGGCGTCGACACCTTCGCCGCGGCGCTGGAGGCGGCGCTGGAGCGCAATCGAAAGGCGATGGCCGAGCTGATCCGGCGGACCATCCCGGAAGAGGAATTGACCTTCGAGGACTACATCTGCGACGACGGCCGCGGCTCCGGCCCTTACAAGTTGAAATGCACGATGCGCCGCGAGGGCGAGCGCGTGATCATGGATTGGACCGGCACCGATCCGCAATCGGAAGGCTCGATCAACTTCTACCTGAACGAGAACATGCTCAAGATGTTCTTCGGGATCTACATGATCATGGTTTTCGATCCGCAGATCCTTTACAACGACGGCTTCTATCCGCTGGTCGAGATCAAAATTCCCGAGGGCACGCTCTTAAAGCCGCGCTATCCGGCCGCGCTCTCATGCCGCACGCATGGACTGGGCCGCGTGTTCGATGTGCTGGGCGGATTATTCGGCCAGCGCCAGCCCGAGTTCCTCAATGCCGCCGGCTTCTCGTCGTCGCCGCATCTGATGTACTCGGGCTACGACGATCGCGGCGAATGGTATCAGCTTTATCAGATCGGCTTCGGCGGTATCCCGGGCCGCCCGGTCGGCGACGGGCCCGACGGCCATTCGCTGTGGCCGTCGTTCTTCAACGTCCCCAATGAATTTCTCGAGGCCTACTTCCCGCTGCGCATCGAACGCTACGAGACCGTACCCGACAGCGGCGGCCCCGGGCTTCATCGCGGCGGCAATGGGATCGACGTCGTCTACCGCTTCCTGGCCGCGGGCGAAATCTCGATTCACGACGATCGATGGTTTACTTATCCGTGGGGCGTCAACGGCGGATTGCCGGGTGCGCGGAGCCGCAAGCTTCTGATCCGCAGTGACGGCACGACCGAGCATATCGCGTCCAAATGCGATCATGTCCGGGTCAATCCGGGCGACCTGCTGCATTACGTCACCTGGGGCGGCGGCGGATGGGGCGATCCGCTGGCGCGCGATGCGGCGCTGGTCGCGCGCGAGGTCGAACGCGGCCTGGTGACGATCGAAGGTGCGCGCCGTTACGGCGTCATGCTCGATTCGGCGGGGCGGGTCGATGAGACTGCCACCCGCAAATTGCGCGAAAAGCTCAAAGCCGAACGCGGCGAGGCGGCGGTCTTCGACTTTGGTCCCGCGATGGCGGCCTTGCGGGAGAACTGCCTGGCGGAAACCGGACTGCCCGCGCCGCTACCGCCCTCGTTCCGGAATCGCTAACCGGCTTCTTATTTCGTCATCCTTCGAGTGCGCCCTCGCGATGCTCAGGCTCCGCTCGGGATGGCGCACGAAGAGCCGAGGAGATTCCGGCCGCACTACTCGAGTCCGTAGCGTCGCGTTTACATCTCAGAGCCTCGTCATCCTGAGCGCAGCGAGTCTGCGAGCGAAAGCGAAGGATCTCGCGCGGCGTCCTTTTGCCGCGTGATTGCGCGCGGAGGACCGCGCGAGATCCTTCGCTCCGGCAGCCTCTGCTCAGGTTGACGAAGGAGCTGGCAGCCTTAGAAGGAATCCATGCGAAGCCGTCGTTGGGTGCAGGGATCAGCCCAGCCGCGCCAGGTAGATCCCTCGACCCCTGCCCTCGCGATGCTCAGGCTTCTTATCGGCCGCCATCCTTGAACTGCGGATCGACGTCGACCTGATAACCATTGGCCAGGCGATTGGTCTCGTTCGCCATCCCAACCACCGCCATCAGCTCGCCGAGCATCGCCTCGTTCATCCCGGCTTTGCGCGCCGCTGCGGTATGAGAGCGGATGCAATATTCGCAGCCATTGGTCGCACTGACCGCGAGATAAATCATCTCTTTGACCAGCGGCTCGAGCGCGCCGGGGGCCATCACCTGCTTGACGCTCTCCCAGGTGCGTTTGAGGGTCACGGGATGGCCGGCGAGGGCCTTCCAGAAATTGTTGATCCAATCAATCTTCCGGGTCACCATGATGTCGTCGTAGACGGCCCGCACCTCAGGGCTCGCCTCGGCATAGTCGATAAGCTTCACCGTCGCCATGCTGCCTCCGATACCGCCGTCGCGGATAAGAATATTTTAGGGCGACAGCCCGAAAATGCTATGCCGTGACGATAGGAGTCGCAGCAATTGGGTCTGAACTAATCGATGAGCGCCATGGTCAGTTGTGTGCTCTGGTGAACACCCTTATCTTATTCTAGGCGAGAAAACTTAGAGGATGAGCAGGAAGACGTGCAGCGGATTCTTATTCTGGACGACGAACCCGATATGCTGGAAAACTATCGGCGCATCCTCGGCGCCGCGGGTTACGAATGCCTCACCACGACCGACCCCCAGGTCGGTCTCAAACTGCTCGAGACCGAGCATCCCGACTTATTGCTGACCGATTTGCGGATGCCCGCGATGAGCGGACTCGAAATCCTTAAATGCGCGCGGACCATCGACCCGCTGCGGCCGGTGATCATGCTGACCGCCTTCGCCACTGTCGAGTCGGCGGTCGAAGCCATGAAGGAAGGCGCGTTCCATTACCTGGCCAAGCCGTTCACGATGGATCAGCTCAAGCTGACCGTCGAGCGCGGCCTGGAGCAGCGGCGCCTGGCGATCGAAAACGCCAACCTGCGCGAACAGCTCAAGGGTGTTTTCGGCTTCGAGAATATTATCGGGCGCAGCACGGCGCTTCAGCAGGTGCTCGAGCTGGTGCGCAAGGCGGCGCGCTCCGACGCAAACATCCTGATCCTGGGCGAATCCGGGACCGGCAAGGAGCTGATCGCGCGCGCGATCCATGCCAACAGCGAGCGTGCCGCGCAGCCCTTCGTGCCGGTCGATTGCGCCTCGCTGCCCGAGAATCTGCTCGAATCCGAACTGTTCGGCCATGAGCGCGGCGCCTTCACGGGCGCGATGAATGCCAAGCTCGGGCTGATGGAGATGGCGGAAAAGGGCACGCTGTTTCTGGACGAGATCGGCGAGCTGCCGGCGGGATTACAATCGAAGCTGCTGCGGGCGCTGCAGGAGCGCGAGATTCGGCGGGTCGGCGGCACCCGGCAGATCCCGGTTGATATCCGAGTCGTGTCCGCGACCAATCGCGATTTGAAGGCTCATCTGCCTGAGGGCCGCTTCCGCGAGGACCTCTATTACCGCATCAATGTGGTCGACATCCCGCTGCCGCCGTTGCGCGAACGCAAGGGCGATATCACCTTGCTGGCCCATTTCGCATTGAAGAAGTTCACGGAGAAATCGAGCAACCGGATCATCGGTTTCGAGCCCGAGGTGCTGGCAGCGCTCGAAGCCTACGGATGGCCGGGGAATGTGCGCGAGCTGCAAAACGTGATCGAGCGGGCCTGCGCGTTAGCCGACGGCGAGCGGGTCACGCTCGCGGACCTTCCCGAGCATCTGCGCGCGCCGATGCCGGTCAGCGAGATCGCAGTGCCCTCCGACCTCGGCGCGCGCCTTACACTGAAGGAAGCCAAGGAACGATGGGTCAACCAGCTCGAGTCGGCCTACGTGGCCGAGGTCCTCAAACGCGAGGGTGGGAACGTCTCACAGGCGGCGCGCAAGGCCGGAATCGATCGCAAGACGCTCCATCGGCTACTCCACAAGTATAGCCTGCGTTAGCGTGGGATAGCGGATTTAGCGATCGATTCGAGTTCGCGCCGGGACAGATGGGACCTCTCTAGATAAAAAATATCTATCAAAACGATGTATAGGTGGTTTAAGTAGTGATTGACGTACTACGCCGCTGTACATCGGAGCTCACTGGGTCAAGCGGGTTACACCTTCCGTATTATCCCGCCACACCGGCGCCCGAATGCGATTCCTACCGTCGTGAGAGTTCCAGTGCGCTGCGAACTGCCTCGGTGAGCTCGTTGGTGAGAAAAGGCTTGCGCAGATAGGCTTTCGCGCCGGCGTCGCTGGCTGCCTGCGCCATATCAGCCGTATGATAACCGGTCATCATGATAACCGGGATTTCAGGGCTATTTTCGTGGGCGCAGCGCAGGATTTCGAGCCCGTCGCCGTGCGGGAGGTTGAAATCCGTCACGATCAGGTCGGGATGCTCGGTGCGGAGCATCAGAATCGCCTCGGGACCGTCGAACGCCTTCAGGCACACGTAACCCAATCCCTCGATGAGACGGGCGCAGGTATCGACCAGGTCGAGCTCGTCGTCAACTACCAGGATTCTAGCCGCCATCGCATTCGTACCTAGCGTCCAATAAGCAACAAATATGCCGCATTTCCACAATCACTCACGGATGACCGTGGAGTCTCACCGAATCTCCTTTTCAATCGCCGGCTCAGCCAGAATGCCGCTCGCCGCCACGGGCAGTGTAACCGTGAATGTCGTTCCTTCTCCGCTGTTCGATGCGACCTCGATTCGGCCGCCATGCTCACGCACCGCGCGCTTGGTAATCCAGAGGCCCAGGCCGGTTCCGGTGGTCTTGGTGGTGTAGAACAGATCGAAGATTCTGGAGATGGAGTCGTCGGGTATACCGATGCCGGTATCGGCGACCATCAGCCGTACTTCGCCGGGTTGATCGGGCGGCGATTGCGTGGTGATCCGGATCGTTCCGCCGTACGGCATCGCGTCGTGCGCGTTGCTGAGCAGATTGACCATCACCTGCGAGAGCGCCGTAGGATCGCCCATGATCTCCGGCAACGAATCCTCAAGTTGGGTCTCGAGTTTGATTCCTTCGCGCGTCGATTGTTCGCGAAATGAGAGCACTATCTCGGCGACCAGCTCGTTGAGGCTCAGGGGCTTATGCTCTTTCTGCGGCTGGCGGGCAACCGTCAGTAATTCGGTGGCAACCCGGCTGGCGCGCTGCGAGTTGCGTTGAATGACCTCGAGATCGCGCTGCAATTGCTCCGGCAGCCCGTGCTGCAGGGCTTCGGACATCACCAGCTCGGCACGCGCCGAGATGATCGCCAGCGGATTGTTGAGCTCGTGCGCGACTCCGGCTGCGACCGTGCCGATTGCCGCCATCGCTTCGCTGCGTCGCGATTGGAATTCGAGATTGCGCCGTTCCGTGATGTCAGTAATAAAGCCGGTCACCAGCGCGCCCTGCTTGGTGCCCAGATGACTGAGGCTGACCTCGATCGGGAACTCGCTGCCGTCCTTGCGCCGCCCCATCGGGTCGCGGCCGAAACCCATCGGCCGCGAATGCGGCTCGGTCAGGTACTCGCGGCGTTCGCCGCGATGCTTCTCACGTAACCGCTCCGGCACCAGCATCTCGATCGAGTTGCCGATCAGCTCCAGCTCGCCATAACCGAACATCTCTTCGGCCTTCGCGTTCGCATCAACGATCCGTCCGCGGGCATCGACCACGATCAGCCCCTCGGCGGCCGAGGCGAAGTAGGCGCGCATGCGCGCGGCGCTTTCCCGTTCCGCGGCTCGCGATTGCTCGATAACGACCCGGTTCTCGCGGAGCACGATATAGAACAGGAAGGCTGTGATCATGACGAAGATCAGGCGGTCGATGGCGATGGGGAAGAAAGAGAAATTGAGCAGCAGGACGTCGGAGACCACGGCCCATAGTCCACCCACGATGACGTAGACCAAGACCAGTCGAAATGGCTGGCTATACCATCCGGATCCCCCTGCTTGGCCGGCTTTGGAAGCCATCGATGCTATCCCCCCCGGGACGATTGGTCTGAAGCGTAATCCGGACGCTTGGGTAACCGTACGCTAGACCTATATCATCTGGGGATTGTGAATCGAATGGGCCCCTTTTGGGCGGCTCAGACTCACACCGGTCACAGCCTGCCGGCCGTGCGGCAACGTCCGCCCAGTCGGCGTTCGAAGGAGGGAGCGATGGCGAAAACACCCGAATTCTGGCAGGGATTTCGCGGACTGGAGCATTTCAGCGAGAGTTTTGACGAGTTATTCGATCGCTTGATAGGTTTTCCGGTGGATACTCCGGCCGCCACGGTGCGAGGTCCCGCGCTTGAATCCTTTATCGAGGACGAGAAACTGGTAGTTCGCGTCGATCTGCCGGGAATCGATCCCGCCAAGGTCGAGGTTACGGTCGCGGGCAATCAGCTCACGGTCAGAGGCAGACGGGAGGATCGTCGGGAGCAAAGGCATCGCGATTTCATCCAGCGTGAAGTCAGTTACGGCAGCTTCGAGCGCTCCCTCACCCTGCCCCGCGGGGTCGAGACCGAGCACGTCGGGGCGGCCTATCGTAACGGCGTGCTGGAGCTTACTATTCCGATATCGAAGGAAATGACGCCACGCAAAGTCCCGATCGAGATCGAACGCAAGCGCACGCCGGTGGCACCTGTCAAACCGAAATCCCGCCCGTGAAACGCTGACTGATTAATACTGCGAGGAATGCACAGGCGATGGAATCGGACGCAGGCACTCGACTATGAATTGGGCCGGATACATGCCGCGCGGCCTGCCGGCGCAATTGGTAGGACTCTATGAACTCGCGATCGATCTGCGCTGGAGCTGGAATCATGGCGCCGATTCGCTGTGGGAGTTCGCCGACCGCAAGCTCTGGCATGCAACCTCCAATCCCTGGTTGATATTTCAAAGTCTGACCGAGGCCCGGATCTCCGAGCTCGCCGACAACGCGGCTTTCGTCGCCGAGGTCCAGCGCCAAATCGCCGCGCGCGCCGAATATCTGCGCCGTCCGACTTGGTTCGCCGAGCATCACGGCATGGATCGGATGAGCCCCGTTGCCTACTTCAGCATGGAGTTCGGACTGAGCGAGGCGCTGCCGATCTACTCGGGCGGACTCGGGATTCTGGCCGGCGACCATCTGAAAACCGCCAGCGATCTGGGCGTACCGCTGATCGGCATCGGCCTGCTCTATCAGCAGGGTTATTTTCGCCAGATGCTCGACGGCGAGGGCAGCCAGCGCGAGCTCTATCCCTATAACGAGCCCGCGATGCTCCCGGTGACACCGGTGCCCGACGGCCACGGCGGATGGCTACGAATCGAAATCCGGATGCCCGGCCGGCCGCTGCGCCTGCGCGTCTGGCAGGTCGCGGTCGGACGTGTCGTGCTCTACCTGCTCGACAGCAACGATCCGCTCAATACGCCCGCCGACCGCGGCATCACGGGCGAACTGTACGGCGGCGGACCCGAGATGCGCCTGCAGCAGGAGATCGTCCTCGGGCTGGGTGGCTGGCGGCTGGTCCAGCGCCTGCAGCCCGACTGCCAGGTCTGCCATCTCAACGAGGGCCACGCCGCGCTGGCGGTTTTGGAACGCGCGCGCAGCTTCATGCTCCGCACCGGACAACCCTTTGTGGTGGCCTTGCGTGCGACCCGGGCCGGCAACATCTTCACGACCCACACGCCGGTCGCGGCGGGCTTCGATCGCTACCCGCCCGAGCTGGCGGAAACTTATGTCGAACCTTATGCGGCGCGCCTCGGCGTTACTCCTCAAGCGCTGCTCGCGTTGGGACGCGCGAATCCGGCCGACGATCACGAGCCCTTCAACATGACCTATCTCGCGGTGCGCGGCGCCGGTCACGTCAACGGCGTAAGCCGGCTGCACGGCGAAGTCAGCCGGCGAATCTTTGCGCCGCTGTTCCCGCGCTGGCCTGAGCAAGAGGTGCCGGTCGGCCACGTCACCAACGGAGTCCATATGCCGACCTGGGACTCGGCCGGCGCCGATGCCATCTGGACCGAAGCTTGCGGCAAGGAGCGCTGGACTCGCGAACTCGACAATATCGAGCAGAATTTCACCTCGATCGACGATGCGGCGCTATGGACGTTCCGCAACCGGGAGCGCGGCGAACTGGTCCGCAATATGCGGCTGCGGCTCGAGCGCCAGGCGGCGGGCGCCGGCGCCGATCACGCGGACGTCGCGGCCTCCTCGCAAGCGCTTGATCCCGGGGTCCTGACGATCGGGTTTGCACGCCGCTTCACCAGCTATAAACGGCCCAACCTCCTGCTTCACCAGCCCGAACGGCTGGCCCGCATCCTGAACGATCACGATCGTCCCGTGCAGCTGGTGGTGGCCGGCAAGGCTCATCCGCGGGACCTGGTCGGCAAACAGATAATCCATGAATGGATCGCTTTCACCCGCCGCCCCGACGCCCGCAACCGCGCCGTATTCATCGAGGACTACGATATGGCGATTGCGGCCGACCTGGTGCAGGGCGTCGACCTGTGGCTCAATACGCCGCTGCGCCCGTGGGAAGCCTGCGGCACCAGCGGCATGAAGGTGCTGGTCAACGGGGCCTTGAACCTGTCGGAGCTCGACGGATGGTGGGCTGAAGCATGGGCGCCCGATCTCGGATGGAAGCTCGGCGACGGGCGCGAGCACGATCACGACCTCGAGTGGGACAGGACCGAGGCCGAGGACCTCTACGCGACGCTCGAGCAGGAGGTGATACCGACCTTTTATGATCGCGATCAGCACGGTATCCCGACCCGATGGATCGCGCGCATGCGCCGCAGCATGACGGTGCTGGCGCCGCGTTTCTCGAGCAACCGGATGATGCGCGACTACACCCGGTTTTTTTACCTGCCGAGCGCGGTCGAAAACGATCGGCGTGCAGCCGACCAGAGCGCCCTCGCGATCGACCTCGCGCGCTGGGCGCGATCGCTCAATGAGCACTGGCGGCAATTGGCTTTCGGCCCGGTGACGGCCGAACATCGCGACGGCCACCATCATGTCAGGATCGAGATCACGCTCGGCCCGATCGATCCCGGCTCGATCCGCGTCGAGCTCTATGCCGAACCGCTCAACGGCGGCCAGGGCGAGCTGTTCGCGATGACGCCGGTGGGCGGGCCCGACGAGCGCGGACAATACACTTACACCGCGATGGTTCCCGACAGCCGTCCGGCGACGGACTACACGGCGCGTATCATACCTGCGCATCCGCACGCCAGCGTGCCGCTCGAAGCGCCTCAGATTCTCTGGAATCGCTAATCGCGGGTTGAAGGCCGCCGCAAGGTCGCGAGTTATCGGCTTCGCCATATGGCCCCACTTCCGTCATCTGACCGGAGCCGCGCGAGGAGCGCGGCACAGCGGAGAGATCTACGCGAAGCGATTTGCGGACAAAGGATCCATCGCTCCGTGTAGATTCCTCGACTTCGCCGTCGCCTTCGCTTCGGCTCCGCTCGGAATGACAATGCGGGGGGCTTCGCGTAGGTCGCTGCGTCCTCGCGATGCTCGGATCGCGCTCGGGGATCACAAACGGAGGGTGCTATAATCCGTCGATGGCTTCGGTGCTCGATGCCTTTCATCCTGCCATACGCGCCTGGTTCGAGCAGC
>DATJRJ010000007.1:0-10265 GCA_035504735.1 Binataceae bacterium (SeqCode) | reverse complement strand
ATCGGCACGGTGCCAGGAGCTGACCAGAGACCGATAATCAAATAGCGCCCATTCTTCGCGACCAGCTTCATCCCTTCGGTAAACGCCGGCAGATGCCCCGCGGCTTCGATCGCGACCTCGGCGCCGCGTCCTTCGGTCAGTTCGCGTACCTGTTGCACGCGTTCGGTCTCGGATTTCGCAGTCTCAAGGTTTATGGTTGCGCTGGCGCCCAACCGCCGCGCCATCGCGAGCCGCCGCTCGGGTGCGCCGATCACGATTACCTGGCGCGCGCCGGCGAGTCGCGCCATCAACGTAGCCGCCAGGCCGACCGGCCCGCATCCCTGCACCACCACCGATTGGTTGAGCCCGATCCCTCCCAGACGCTCCAACGCCTGCAGCACGGTCGGCATCGCACATCCGAATGCGATCAACGCCTCGGTCGGCGTATCCTCAGGGACGCGATAGAAGGCCATTCCGGGCGGCAGGCTGCAGAACTCCGCGTAGCTGCTCGAGGGCGGCTCGTTGGCGTTGCGAAACAGCTCGGCGAAGATGTTCTCGCATAGCGAGAAGTCCTTCTCGATTGTGCAGTAGTAGCATCGATGGCATTGACGAACGGGCTGCCAGTACACGCGATCGCCGGGCTTAATCGGCGCGCCGGCGTAGTCGGTGGCGACGCCTCTGCCGAGTTCCTCGACAATTCCGATCGCTTCGTGGCCGAGCGTGACCGGGTAGGGCAGCGGGACTTCGCCGCGCCACAAATGCACGTCGGTGCCGCATACCCCGCTCATCTGGACGCGCACCACGATCGCCCCGGCTTCGGGAGCCGGAAGCGGCCGCTCCCAGACTTCGAGCGGTTGATTTGCTCCGACCAGCACCACCCGTTTGCTCGTTCGAGTCGCCATAGCCTGTCTCGGGCTCCTCAATGAAGCGTGGCAATTTTGCTCACTATCGCCCATCGGACCCGCGATGCCAAACCGGCCCAGCGTGCTTACGCTGCCGAGACGGACTTGTCTACGGTTCGCGATTATCGCGATACTCTCGGCAGTTCAGGAATCGAGCGCAGCTCAACCGGCTGCATAGCAACCATCGGATTCTCAAACGAGGAGAGCGCGTATGAGAAACTTCGAGAAGTATCGCAACGACTACCGCTGCGTTCGTATGGAACGCCGCAAGGGGATTCTGCTGCTGACGCTCCATACCGACGGCGGCCCGTTCAAGTTCGGCGGCGGACCGCACGAGGAACTAGGCTATGTCTTCGCGGATATCGCGCGCGATGAAGAGAATCAGGTGGTGATCATCACCGGCACCGGCGATTCATTCTGCGCGGAATTCGATTGGTCAAGCCTGCCCAAGGTCCAGACTCCCGATACCTGGAATTCGGTTTACAAGGACGGCAAGCATCTGATCATGAACCTGCTCGATATCGAGGTCCCGGTCATCGCGGCAGTGAACGGACCCGCGACGATTCATGCGGAACTCGCGGTGCTGTCGGATATCGTGCTGGCCGCGGAGCATGCCGAATTCGCCGACGCGCCACATTATCCCAACGGCATTGTGCCGGGCGACGGCGTGCACGTGCTGTGGCCGCTGCTGCTGGGTGCGAATCGCGGCCGCTACTTTCTGCTCACCGGGCAGAAGCTCTCGGCGCGCGAGGCTCATGGGCTCGGCGTGGTGGGTGAAGTTCTGCCTCGAGAAAAGCTGATGCCACGTGCGTGGGAGCTGGCCGAACAAATCGCGGCCAAACCGCGGCTGGCGAGCCGTTATGCGCGCGTCGCCCTGACGCAGCATCTCAAACGCCTGATGCTCGACAACGTCGGCTATGGGCTGGCGATCGAAGGACTCGCGATCCTGGGCCGGCCGCCTGGATGAGGATGGCGCGCCGTCAGATGCCGAGGCCGCCGCTGACGTTAATCACCTGGCCGGTCGTGAAGGCGGCCTCGTCCGAAGCGAGGTAGGCCGCGGCTGCGGCGATTTCCTCGGGCTTGCCGATACGCCCGACCGGGGCGCCGTGGCTCCCCGGCACGATCCCGCGCATCCGCTCGGCCGCCGCCGCGAGCATCGGCGTATCGATCGGCCCCGGAGCAATCACGTTGACGGTCACTCCGGACTTGGCAAATTCCAAAGCCAGCGAGGCCGCCAAGCCATGCGCGGCCCACTTAGCGGTGCAGATGTGGCCCATGTGGGAGACGCCGATCAATCCTGAAACCGCGGTGATAAAGATTATCCGGCCCCAATTGCGGGGGACCATCGAACGCAGCGCCGCCTGCGAGAGACTGAACATACCTTTCACGTCGACCGTCAGCACCTCGTCCCATTCCTTTTCAGTGATCTCGAGAAACGGGCCGAAGCGGAAGATGCCGGCGCTGCATACCAGGATGTCGAGATGGCCGTATTCCTTCACCGCCCGCTCGACCATCGCTTGCGATTCTGAAAAGCTGGCGACGTCGGCGCGGATACCGAGCGCGCGCCGTTTGAGGGCCTCGACTTCCTTGACGACTCCGTCGATTTTTTTCGGGTCGCGTCCGTTGATCACGAGATCCGCGCCCTCTCGCGCGAAACGCAACGCAATCGCACGCCCGATACCGGAGCTCGAACCTGACACCAGCGCCGTCCGGCCTTGCAGACTCATGATGTCGCCTCCCCGCAGGACTGCTTCCCTGGCTGCCTTCGGCGGTCCGAGGGAAATGGTCAGCTCTTCGCGCCGGTGCCGATATTATGCTGGGCCGCGGCTTGCCGATTCACATAGCCGGTCTCGCCGTACTTGATCGCGTACTCTTCGACCTCGGCCATCAGTTCTTCTTTCGGGGTCGCGAGATCGATCTTCTGGCCGAACGGCTGCTTCGCCTTGAAGCCGGTATTCCAGTAAACCTCGCAACGGTTGCCCTCGGGATCGTAGAAATAGATGCTGACGGCGTTGCCGTGCGAGACCATCCGGTCGAACTTGACGCCCTTCTCCCTGAAGCGATGGTAGTAACCATAGACGTCGTCGAGGCTGTTGCAGCGGAAGGAAACCTGCTGTACGACCCTCGCGCTCTCATCCACGTTGCGTCCGCCGCAGAGCAGGAACTCGTGATGTTCTACTTCGGGCCGCGCACTCATGAAGACCATCCCCAGACCGGGGTCCTCATCGGTAACCTGCAGTCCCACCACATCGCGAAAGAAGGCCTTTTCCTTTTCAAGGTCATGCACGTGAATACCGACGTGTCCGAGCCTGGCGATTGATGGTTCTGCCATCGCAGTTCTCCTTATAGATATAGAACCACGTCTAGCATAGCGCGCACGATCGCCAGACTCCAAGTCTACCCGACGGGGCAGGGCATTCCACAAATCGTCCCCCGGTAGCCTATACTCGGGGCCGGACCGGCCAAAGCCCGCACGGCAGGCCAGGAATGGGATGACTATGGAAACCGAGGCTGGAAGAACTATCGTCCGCGGCGCATGTCCTCACGATTGTCCCGATACCTGCGCGATGCTGGTAACGGTCGAAAACGGGCGCGCGATCGAAGTGCGGGGCGACCCGGACCATGCGGTAACCCGCGGGGCATTGTGCGTCAAAGTCGAGGATTACGTCGATCGCGTCTACAGCCCCGACCGCGTACTCCATCCGCTGCGTCGCACCGGCGCCAAAGGCAGCGGGAAATTCGAGCGCATCACCTGGGACGCCGCGCTGGATGAAATCACAACTCGCTTCCGTACTATCAGCGCGGAATACGGCGCGCAGGCGATCTTGCCCTACAGCTATCTTGGTACCCAGGGACTGATTAACGGCCTCAACGTAGGCGACGCGTTCTTCAACAAGCTTGGCGCTACTATCGGCGAGCGCACGTTCTGCGCTTCAGGATTGATCACCGGATGGTTGATGACGCTCGGGCCGAGCACCGGGACCGATCCCGAGAGCCTCGCGCAATCGAAGTACATCGTCATCTGGGCCTGTAACGTTATCAGCACCAACCTCCATTTGTGGCCCACCATCGCCGAGGCGCAGCGGCGCGGCGCGAAAGTCGTGGTTATCGACCCGATCCGCAATCGCACCGCGGCCAAAGCCGACTGGCATATCCCAATCCGTCCGGGTACCGACGGCGCGCTGGCACTCGCCTTGATCAACGTGATCATCACCGAGAATCTCATCGACAGCGATTACGTCGAACGCTACACGCTTGGCTTCCCGGAACTGAAAGTGCGCGCGGGCGAATACACGCCCGAGCGGGTTGCTGCGATTACCGGTATCCCGGCCGCCGATATCGTGAAGCTCGCCCGGGAGTATGCGGCTGGGCAGCCGGCGGTAATCCGGATCGGCGTGGGCATCGAACGTCATGCGGGCGGCGGACAGGCGGTGCGCGCGATCTGTTGCCTGCCGGCGTTGGTCGGGGCGTGGCGGCGGCCAGGTGGCGGCCTGGTCGGAATGCCGAACTTCGCCTTCCCGATCAACTGGGACACGATTACCCGGTCGGATTTCATCCGGCCCGGCACGCGGCACCTGAATCAATTCCGGCTTGGGGCCGCGCTCACAGGTGAGCTGAATCTGGACCCGCCGATCAAAGCGCTCTTCGTCTACAACTGCAATCCGGTGGTGGTCGTTCCGGACCAGGCGAAGATCGTGGCCGGCCTCGAACGGGAAGATCTCTTTACAGTTGTTAGCGAACAGTTCCTGACCGATACTGCCGACTTTGCCGACCTCGTGCTGCCCGCGACCAGTCAACTGGAACAGTTCGATTTGATGTGGTCGTGGGGCCATATGCACATGAGCGTCAACAATCCGGCGATCGCGCCGTTGGGCGAGGCGATTCCCAATGTCGAGTTGTTCCGGCGGCTCGCGGCGCGGATGGGTTTCGAGGATGGATGCTTCCGGCGCAGCGACGAGCAAATCGCCCGCGAGGCGATCGATTGGTCGGCGCCGGCGCTGGCGGGTGTGGACCTCGACTACCTCAAGCTGCATGGACATGTGCGCCTGAAGGTCGGCGCGGCGGAGACCTTCGCACCACATGCCGAAGGAAATTTTCCGACCCCGTCAGGCAAGCTGGAGTTCGTTTCCTCGATGGCTCAAGGCGGCAACTTCGTAATTTCGCTGTTCCGCCAGGGCTCCAATGAATCTCAGGCCGGCGAGCCGGTCGACCCGGTCCCGGTTTTCATTCCCCAACGCGAGACTCGCGAGAACGGCAGAGGCTATGCCCTCAACCTCGTTACGCCGAAGTCGCACGCCTTTCTGAATTCATCCTGCGGCAACATGGTGCGCCAGCGGCGAATCGCGGGCGAGCCGGCCCTGACGATAAATCCCGAGGACGCCGTCCCGCGCGGCATCTCGGAATCGCAACCGGTGCGGGTCTTCAACGATCGCGGATCTTTCACAGCCATCGCGCGATTGAGTGCCGCGGTGCGGCCCGGCCTGATCGTCGCGCCGATGGGCCATTGGCGGAAGTTCAGCCGCAGCCGCGCCACGGTCAACGCCGCTACCCCGACCGCGTTCGCCGATCTGGGTCATGCCCCGTCTTTTTCGGATAACCTGGTCGAAGTTGAACCGGCTTGAGTAAAATGCCGACCCTTTGAAACACTAATCACTGGCTAGTCAATCAGCGAGGAGAACAATGGAAAAGAAAACCGTTAATCCCTGGAAGTGGCAGAATGAATATGGGTTCAGCCAGGCGATCGAAGTTAAAGGCGGAGAGCGCGTGCTCTATTGCGCCGGGCAAACCTCGAACAACCCCGATGGCACCGTGAAGCACGCGGGCGACATGAAAGGCCAGATCAATCTGGCGCTGGATAATCTCGAGACCGTTCTCAAGCAGGCCGGTATGAGTTTATCGAACGTGGTGAGGCTCAACTATTACACGCCGAACGTCGACCTGCTGCTGGAAAATTATGGTGTGCTGGTCGGCCGCCTCGCCAAGGCCGGATGCCAGCCTGCAAGTACGCTGCTCGGCGTGGCACGGCTCGCATTTCCGGAGTTCTTGATCGAAATTGAGGCAACTGCGGTGGCCTGAAACTGTCAACAGCGCTGGCGCGATCTGGCACGCGCGATTCAATTCGCGCGCGCCAGCCCGGCCTCGATGAGCCGGGATTCGAGCAGCGTGATTCGATCGTGTCCCCAGAAGGGTTCGCCGTCGAACAGGAACATCGGTACGCCGAAAACGTGGTCGGCCGCCGCCTCCTGTTCCGCAGCTTCCAAGGCGCGGCGCCCGTCGCCGGCCAGATAGGTGCGATATTCATCGGCGGGGAGACCGAGCGCGGCAACCACGCCGGCGATCGCCTCGGCCTGATCGATTTCGAGCTCGCGGCGGAAAAAAAGCTCGAACACTCTGCGGCTGTATTCGAGCAACTGCCCGTGCCGATCGACAAACAGGCCGCCGATCAGCGCAGGTGTGCTGTCGAACACCTTGAGCGGCCCGCGAATTACGAGGCCGCGCGCCTTCGCCCAGCGCCGCGCGTCAAAGTATGAATACTTCGCCTTGTATTCGGAATAAATGCTGCGCTCGCCCCGGCCCTTGATACGCAGTTGAAACGGAATCCATCGGACCCTTATGCAGTAGCACTCCTGGAGCGCGTAGCCCGGATCGAAGGCGAGGTATGCAAAGGGACTTTTGTAGTCCGAATACATTTTCACTTCACGCGTTTCCATGAGAACCCTCGGAGTCGGTCAATCGCGCGGCCTGACCGAGATGTAATAATTCCCTCGCTCGTAAAATCGCCAGCGCTTGTCGGTCCACGCGCCGGCATCACCGATGTTGATGCGCGGTGAACGGCCGATGCGTGCCACCAAATCGGAATTTTCGAGAAAAAGTTCGTCACCGCATAGGTCACGCCCATAGTCCGCTCCGGTAATCGCGAGCGCCTGCGTTAACTTGCCCGGACCGTTGCTGAGCTCGCGCGCACCCGACGCCATCCCGCGCCGCCGCGCCATCAACTCGAGCCCCCTGGTTGGTTCAAGCGCCCGGATGAGCACCGCGTGCGGCTCGCCTTCGGTCGCAGTGACGATGTTCATGGCCCAGCTCGTGCCGTAGAGTCGATAGACGTAGGCGAAACCGGGCGGACCGAACATTGCCGCGGTCCGCGGCGTCAGCCCGTGCGAGCTGTGCGCCGCGAGGTCTTGCGGGCCGCGATAGGCCTCAGCCTCGACGATACGACCGGCGGCCTCGCCCTCCGCAGTCCGATGCACCAGGGTTTTGCCGATGCATTCGCGTGCGACGATCAGCACTGGCCGGGCGTAGAAATCGCGGCCCAGCTTCAACTTACCGGCGTCCGTCTCACGATCCGTTTCGCGCCGCTTGAATCGCGCGCCATACTCGCTCCGGACCCAACGGCAAATCGATATGCCGCACACCGAGCGGCCGCAGCGCATCGACCACTGCGTTGACGATACAGGGGGTCGAGGCGACCACCCCCGCCTGTCCGATGCCTTTCATTCCCAGCGGATTAACCGCGGTCGGGGTGACCGTGCTTGCGAGTTCGTAGCGCGGCAACATCGAGGCGCGCGGGGCCGTATAGTCCATCAGCGTCGCGGTCAAGAGCTGGCCGGTGTCGTCATAAACGATCTGCTCGTAAAGCGCCTGAGCTATACCCTGCGCGAGCGCGCCGTGGATCTGTCCCTCGACCAACATCGGGTTGATCACGGGTCCGCAGTCGTCGACGGCGACGTAGCGCAAAACCTTGACCATGCCGGTTTCGACGTCTACCTCGACCACGGCGATATGGGTTCCGAACGGACACGTGAGCGCGGGCGGGTCGAAACTCGAAGTCGCCAACAGTCCCGGCTCGATACCCGGGATCGGCGTGCGGAAACCGTAGGCCGCATCGATTACGCGCGCGAGCGGAATCGAGCGGGCCGCGTCGCCTGCGATCGCAATCGTACGTTCGGCGAAAATCATTTCGCTCTCCGGCCATCCGGTGAGCACCGCCGCGATCTTGCGCAGCTTGGTCTTCAGAGTTGTCAGCGCCATCAGCATCGCCGATCCTCCGAGCGAGGTTCCCCGGCTGCCGAACGTGCCGATTCCGTATTGCACCATTGAGGTATCGCCGTGCTCGACCACGACATCTTCGGGATCGATACCCAGTTCGTCGGCCACGAGCTGCGCGAAGGAGGTTTCCTGTCCCTGTCCATGTGGCGACACACCGGTCAGCACTGTCACCCGGCCGTCGGGTTCGATTCTGACCGTGGCGCTTTCCCATCCGCCCATCCCGGGCGGAAATTTGTACGAAGGTCCGGTCCCGCTCGCCTCCACGTACGAGGCGATTCCGATCCCGAAATAGCGGCCGGCGCGCAGCATCTCGGCCTGTCTGCGCCGTTCGCGCGGATAATCCACCAACTCCAGTGCCTTGTCAAAAGCTTTCTCGTAATCGCCCGAGTCGTAAACCATCCCGGCCGCGTTCCGAAATGGGAAGGCTTCGGCCGGAATGAAATTGCGCCGCCTGATTTCCACCGGATCGATCTCGAGGCCGGCGGCGATTTCGTCCATCAGGCATTCAATCGCGTGACAGGCCTCGGGCTTGCCAGCGCCGCGATAGGCGTCGGTCGACATCTTGTTGGTGAATACCGAGCGATGCTCAAAAGCGGTGGCCGCAATCCGGTACGCCCCGGTCAGCATCGGCATCGGCTGCATCGCGATCACGGGCGTGAAGAATTGCAGATAGGCGCCGACGTCGCTGATTCCCCGTGCGCGCAGCGCGAGGATCGCACCGTCGCGTTTGACCGCCGCATCGATGAAGGTCACGATGTCGCGGCCGTGCGTGGTCGAGGCGAGATTTTCGCGCCTATTCTCGATCCATTTGACGGGATGCCCGAGTTCCATCGCGAGCCAGGCGATCAACGCCTCTTCGCCGTAGACGTTCCCCTTGCATCCGAAGCCGCCGCCGACTTCGGGCGCGATAACCGTCAAGCGATGTTCGGGAAAGTGCAGCATCGCGGCAAGATGCGAGCGTAACAAGTGCGGCATCTGGGTGGACGACCAGACCGTCAACCGGCCGGCACCTCGGTTGAAACTCGCGAGCACCCCGCGCGGTTCGATCGGCAGCGACGTGATGCGCTGGTTCACGAGCCGCAGGCTTACCACCCGGTCCGCCTCGCGCATCGCCGCCTCGACCGCGGACGAAGCCATGGTGGTGAGGTGCGCCACGTTGCTGTCGAGCTGTTCATGGATAACGACCGCATCGGGAGCCAGAGCCTTTTCCGCATCGACCACTGCGGCGAGCGGTTCGTACTCGGGGTGAATCAGGTCGAGCGCATCGTTTGCAACTTCGGGCGAATTCGCGACCACGGCCGCAACCGGCTCGCCCACATAGCGGACCCGTTCGATAGCCAGCACTGGATGATGCGGTGTGCGTTCCAGTGGAATTGCGCACGGCACCGATCCGAGGCTTTTGAGGTCATCGCCGATCACCACCGCCGCAACGCCGGCCAGCGCGCGCGCTGCAGAGGTATCGATGGCCTCGAGCCGGGCATGCGCGTGCGGGCTCCTCAGGATAGCCGCGAACAGCATCGAGGGCAGTCGTAGATCGTCGGTATAGGTAGCCGCGCCCAACAGCAGCCGCGAATCTTCGCGCCGCTTGAGCCGCTCGCCGATAAACTTGTGTCGCGACATCTGGTTGCGTCCCTTTACTCGTCCAAATGGCGAGCATCGCCCTCTTTGCCAGGCTTTCCGCTTGGAGGCTGTTCAACCGGAGCTTTTTTCGAGCGCCTCGATCAATTTCTCCATCTCGATTCCGCGCGAGCCCTTGACCAGGACCACGTCGCCGCGCCGGACCACATCGTGGATACTTGCTGCGGCCGCGCGGCTGTCGGGGTAGGCGTGCACGAACCACCGGGGATTGCCGTCGAGCACAGCCCGGCAAGCCGCGCCCATCGAGGGGCCGACCGCCACGAACTGGTCGGGCGCGGCCTCGGCGACGTCGCGCACGGCCTGGCGATGCATATCATCGCTGACCAGTCCTAACTCCAGCATGTCGCCGAGCGCTATCACCAACCGCGTGCCGCGGGCGCGGGCGATTTCGCTGGCGGTTGCAAGCGCGATCCTGACCGAGCGCGGGTTGGCGTTGTAGGTGTCATCGATGACGAGCACATCATCATCAAGCGTGCGCGCGCGCAGTCGTCCGGCCATCGGCTCGACGCGTTCCAGCGCGCCGGCGAGCGCGTTGAGCTGGGCACGCGTGAGCCGCGCCGCGCTGGCTGCGGCGACCGCAGCCAGCGCGGCGGCGGAATTGCTCGCGGCGGCGGGGCCCAGTAGCCGGAGATGGGCCTGAAGTTCCGGCGTCACATCCGCCTCGAGCAGCGCCGGAGCGAGCCGCAATCTGATTGCGGC
>DATJRJ010000006.1:0-30995 GCA_035504735.1 Binataceae bacterium (SeqCode) | reverse complement strand
GCGGCTTGATAGCGGATGGCAGCGACAGCCTCAGCTCTAACTCCGCAGCTTTTGAGAACAACGTTTTGGTCAATACCGGTGGGTGCGGAATTAACATATCCACCGGAACTAATCAGATCGTGACAGGAAATCAGGTTATCAACCTGAATCCCAACAGCGGAGGTGCCGAAACTGCATTTGTGATCTGGAACGAGTACACGCCAGCCTGCGGTCCAGTACAGTTAGAAAATAATGTGGGGACCACAATTCCGGCGTCGGGTTCCGCTTCCGGCTACTGGAACGGCGGTGGATGTACATCGGGTTCAGGTGTTACTTGCGATGGCACGAATACAGACGTTACTGGTTGCAACACTTTCGACGAGGGCAGCGGCCGCACTGCATATGAGACAATGATGTCGGATCCAACGGTCACGGAACCGCCTCTGATACCGCCGCAGCCGAAGAACTGCGTAGTGAATTCACCCTACTCAACGCAGACCTCACTACCGCCGTGCAGCTGAAAAGCCGGCGAGGGCAAACAGCCCACGGCAGGGGGCCTGAACGCACGGAAAAGTGTGAGCCGCCGGTCGCGGAAAAATAGAGTAATAGGAACTGCGGAGTCGATCTCGAGGTCGAACTCCGGAGGGCATGCATACACGACGATCCTCGGCTATTGGGCGACTATCTCACCATACTTTGAGGCGCAGGCATTTGATTCGATGCGATGACATTAATCGATGGTTCGACGTGGCCAGGGACGGTGTTCGGAGGGTTATTTGTCAGCCGCGCCATGATTCGAACCAAGGTGCGCTCAGCCAAACGGATGGCCGTCAAACAGATTTGCAAAATCTTTTCGTTCCTTCACCGCGAGACCGTGCGCATGTTCCGCCATTTTCATTGAACCAGCCTGGTTCAGTCAAAAGAGTCAGACGGAGCAATTAGCGATACCTGCACGGTGGCGGTCGTAGAACTTAAAATCCAGCCGAAACTGTCCGAGCATCATCAGGTCCCGTTTCGAGAGCGTGGTCTGCTTTGAGAAATCCCGCGGGGCCGTGAGCAACCCGTTAGCGTCTTACTGCCGCACCAGCTATGCGCACGTGATTGGTGCGACGCGCGGGTTTCGCTAAGGCGGTAGTTACGGGATAATCGGAAACCCAATGAAGATAGCGACCTTCAACGTCAATGGCATCAGTGCTCGTCTCCCGGCGCTCCTGCACTGGCTCGCCGAATCCAAGCCGGACGTTGCGTGTCTCCAGGAATTGAAGGCGCCGCAGGAGAAATTTCCTGAAGCCGCGATTCGCGAAGCCGGCTACGGCGTGATCTGGCATGGGCAAAAGAGCTGGAATGGTGTCGCAATCCTCGCGCGTGACACAGATCCGGCGGAGAGTCGTCGCGGCCTGCCTGGGGATCCCGAGGACGTGCACAGCCGCTATATTGAAGCGCTGATCAATGGCGTGCGCATAGGATGCCTTTATCTACCTAACGGCAATCCAGCGCCCGGCCCAAAGTTCGATTACAAACTGCGATGGTTGGAACGCTTGACGAAACACGCAGAAGATCTTCTCTCTACGCGGGAGCCGGTCGTTCTCGCTGGCGATTACAATGTTATCCCGACCGATATTGATGTGTACAAGCCCGAACGTTGGCTTGATGATGCGCTTTTTTTGCCGGAGGTACGGGGCGCGTTCGCTAATCTGGTCGAAATGGGCTGGACCGACGCGGTGCGTAAGCTACATCCAGATGAACGCATCTACACCTTCTGGGATTACTTCCGAAATGCCTGGGTGCGCGACGCGGGCCTTCGCATCGACCATCTGCTTCTGAGCCCGTCGGCAGCCGCTCGTCTGGTTAGCGCAGGCGTCGATCGTGAAGTCCGAGGTTGGGAAAGAGCGAGCGACCATGCCCCCACCTGGATCGTTATCTCGGATGAGGCACAGTCTCACTGAGGTCCAATAAGCGCGGCGCCATCATCTATGCCGTAGGCCTGTCCGAAACTTTCGAGAGTGCGGCGCTAAAAGGGTAGGGTTTTCGGCTAATTAGGACGACAAATAGAAGTGTAAGTCCGGGTCATGCAGTAATTATTTCCGGGTATCGTGATTTTCGAACCTGCGATCGGCGTTCTGCGAGGCGAATTGCGGAGCGGCCATCTTTTCCGCTGAACAATTCGGCTGCTCTGTTGCACAGAATCTTCCGGCACCAGCCCATCGAGTTAGCGCGAATTTTGCATATACCGTCGACCAGCGTGTAACAAACCGATGAAATTCGCCAACACTTCACCGCGCGGAATAGCGTTCTTCGGGCTGCTTTACGACCTGCGCCGCCGCAGGACTCCCAATCGTAGTGGCGGTCACCTTGGTGCTCTTTAGGTCGTTAAGCGGCTGTTGGGTACCGATCCTACTTGGTCTCAGAATGAAAAAATCATCACCTCGCGGGTCGACGCCCTCGGCCAAGAAACCATCAACGGACGTTACTCGCGATTCAGCAACGGAGCTTACTCAAGCTGAACGGCGTGTTGCCAAAGAGCGCACGGCCCTTCGTGCGGCTGTCATTCACGAGGCGATTCGCGCCGAAGGTGCAGGTGAGCTCCAGCGGCCAGCCACCGCTCTTAGCTGGTCGGGTCTAGCGGCCGGTCTTTCCATTGGGTTCTCATTTGTTACCAGCGGATTGCTGCGAGCTCATCTCGCGGATACGAATTGGCGGCCATTGGTGACGAGTTTCGGTTACAGTGTCGGATTCCTCGCTGTAATCCTCGGCCGTCAGCAGCTTTACACGGAGAACACTCTAACCGTCATATTGCCGCTACTAACCTTGCGCGACTTGGCGACGCTGACGAATGTGCTCCGTCTTTGGAGCATCGTGCTCCTGGCGAATTTGGTAGGGGCGTGCGCATTTGCATGGGCGCTCGCCAGTTTCAATATCTTTACGCCTGAAGTGAACAGCGTGTTCGCCGAAATTGCAAAGGCTGCGATATCCGTCGGATGGAGCACATTACTGGTGCGCGGAATCGTCGCAGGTTGGCTTATAGCACTAATGGTATGGATGATGCCGGGGGCCGACTCGTCGCGCGCGTTCATCATCACGGTCATGACTTACGTGGTCGCGCTTGGTAATTTTCCACATGGTATTGCGGGCTCAGTTGACGGGTTTTTTCTGGTTGCTAGAGGTGCCTTGTCTTGGGGCAGCATGCTGGGTAGTTATCTGGCGCCTGTATTAATTGGAAATACCATAGGCGGCGTTTCGCTGGTCGCATTCTTCAATCATGCGCAAGTGGTGACAGAGGACAGCTTGTGACTACCCGCGAATGAGCGGCGTAGATAGTTGTGCTTGGGTACGCCAGGCGGGGAAGTAATTGATGTATGGGCAAAGCTCAATGGAAAGGGTGAGGGTGATTTCAAATGTCGACTGATGGGTCATCGATCCGCATCTGGGAGGGCGATGCGACGCCACAAGGCGCAACCTGGGACGGCCTCGGGGTCAACTTCACGTTGTTTTCGGCCCACGCGACGAAAGTTGAATTATGTCTATTTGATGCGAGCGGAACCAAGGAACTCCAGCGCCTCGAGTTGCCAGAATACACCGACGAAGTATGGCACGGATACCTGCCCGACGCCGGACCAGGAACTATCTATGCGTACCGGGTGCACGGCCCCCATGAACCCGAGGCGGGTCACCGTTTCAACCCCAACAAGTTGGTGCTCGACCCGTACGCTAAAGCACACATCGGCGAACTAAAGTGGGGTCCTGAGCTGTTCGGTTACAAATTGGGTGGTGAAGGCGACGATCTCACATTCGATGAGCGTGATAGCGCCGGGCTGATGCCAAAATGTGTTGTGATCGATCCTGCATTCACCTGGTCTCGCGACCGACGGCCTAGAGTTCCATGGGATCAGAGCATCATTTACGAACTGCACGTTAAAGGCTTCACCACACGTAATCCAAGAGTTCCGGAAAACCTCCGCGGTACCTTTGCCGGTCTGGCTCGCCCGGAGGTCATCGACTACATAAGGCATCTCGGCGTCACCTCCGTGGAGCTCCTTCCCATCCATTCTTTCATCAATGATAGTCAATTGCTCGAGCGAGGACTGACTAACTATTGGGGGTACAATACGATCGGGTTCTTCGCCGCGGATCCGCGATATTTCGCAACCGGAACGGTCGCAGAGTTCAAGCAAATGGTCGCTCATTATCATGAGGCCGGCCTGGAAATTATTCTTGACGTAGTTTACAACCATACCGCCGAAGGGAATGAACGCGGTCCGACGCTTTCATTCCGGGGCATAGATAATGCTTCTTATTATCGCCTCCTACCCGACAAACCGCGCTACTATATAAATGACACAGGCACCGGCAATACCGTCAATCTGAGCCATCCGCGTGTGCTGCAAATGGTAACCGACAGTTTGCGCTACTGGGTTACGGAAATGCACGTCGACGGCTTCCGCTTCGATCTCGGAACTATCCTTGGACGCGAGGTCGGAGGATTCGACGAGGGCGGTGGATTTCTAGATAGCTGCCGGCAGGATCCAGTTTTGAATCAGGTGAAACTGATCTCAGAGCCGTGGGATTGCGGACCTGGAGGCTATCAGGTCGGATCTTTTCCGCCAGGATGGGCCGAGTGGAACGACCGCTATCGCGACACGGTCAGAAGTTTCTGGAAAGGCGACGAAGGCAAAGCACCTGAGATGGCCTCGCGGATGGCCGGCTCGAGCGATTTGTTTAAGCGCAGAGGACGTAAGCCGTGGTCGAGCGTTAATTTTATCACCGCGCATGATGGGTTTACGCTGAACGATTTGGTCTCCTATAACGATAAGCACAACGAGGCTAACGGCGAGAACAATCAGGACGGCACCTCAAATAACCTTGCCTGGAATTGCGGCGCAGAGGGTGCCAGCGACGACCCCGAAATCAACAAGCTCCGCGAGCGCCAGAAGCGCAATTTTCTCGGAACTCTGTTCTTCTCGCAGGGTACACCCATGCTCGCGGCGGGCGATGAGTCCGGCCGCACCCAGATGGGCAACAATAACGCCTATTGCCAGGACAATGAAATTAGCTGGCTGGATTGGGAAGGTATCAGCGAAAGCGGGAAATCTTTAGCGGGTTTTACGCGCAAACTGATTCATCTACGCCGCGCGTTTCCGATACTCCGTCGCGGCCGCTTTCTCACCGCCGAGTTCAATCGCGAGCTGGAGGTCAAAGATGTCACCTGGATTAATGCCTCCGGCACCGAAATGAGCGAGTCGAACTGGCAGGACGGCAACATGCGTTGCTTCGGCATGCTGGTCGACGGAAGAGCACAGACCAGCGGTATCAAGCGCCGAGCTTCCGACGTCACGCTGCTGATTGTGATGAATGCGCATCATGACGTAGTCAAATTCACTTTGCCGGTATTCGCTGGTGGGGACCAGTGGCTAAACTTTATCGACACCAACGATCCGGATCGCGGCGAAACCTCAACTCTAAAGAGCGGTTATGAGTATGAAGTTACCGGGCGTTCGCTCCTACTTTTCGCCGCCCTGACTAGTGGTGACCCGGTTCGCATTGTATGGCGTGTCGCCCTTGACCTGTTGCGGGACGTTAATCGAGGCGCGGGCACTTAAGAGAGCAAGAGGTTTATCCAAAAATCGGCCTTCGTGGTGCGATTTGCTACTCGTTGCTGGCCCGCTTGCGCCGCCCGCGCGCGCCTTTCGATGCGGCGGCGCCCTCTCGCGTGCACCATTTATCGATAACTTCGATGTTGAAGCGCCAGTCACTGCCAATTCGGAAACCCGGCAACTGATTGGTCCTGAGAAGGCGGTAGACGGTACTCGGATGAACCCGCAGGTACTCAGCCAGATCTTTAACCGTGAACACGCTTGGTCTGCTTTTGGCTGCACGATCGATTTTCGGTGGTTTTTCCATAGCGTTACCTAAGCAAATTTATGATGGCGAAACCAGTTTCTGATGGTCAGTGAGGACAAAAAGGAACAGGCCCTCTCGACTTTAAAGTTATGGCGACCGCCTCTCTCCGTCGCAGATTAGGATGAGCAGCGAGACCGATTGTGCGGCGAGGTTGCGTCGCGATCTCCCGATGGTATCTTATATTAATCCGCCTTGCCGCCAAGCAGCATTCTGATGCGGGATCGCCGACATCAAGCGGTAATCTAGGATCAGCCTTTGCTGGCGGTTGGGGAAGTTGAGAGGTTTGGAGATGAAGGCCGGTAAAGTAGGCAAAAGCCCAAAAGTCACCCGTCTGGCGCGCAAAGCCGCTGAGGTATTTTCGAACACAAATGGCAATGGGAACAGCGAAAGCGAGGATCACGCTGCGTTGGGCGCAATTAGTCATGACGAGATCAGAATACGCGCATATGAATTGTTTCTTGCGCGACAAGGTTCTCATGGCGATGACTGGCGGGATTGGTTTATTGCCGAACAAGAGTTAGCCGCAGAGACCCGCAAAAAGCATCAAACCGCCGGCGCGCGGAAATGAATTCATAGGGTTTGGCACCGGGCCTTCCGGGCCGGTCCATCTGGAAGAAACCGTCGGCGGAATGCCGCACCGGGGCAGGAAGGCCTCGCCATACGCGGACCCACGTCGAACTGACGGGTTGCGATTTCCTGCCCGCTGATTGGGCAAATCCGCCGAGGATATCGCACTTCCGGTATCGAACTCAGAATCACGCGGTAGCGGTAAAATTCCCAAAGCTCTGGTATTTTTTACCATCTGCAAGCGTGACCGTCCGCGAAATCGTCCGAATCACGTGTGCTTTGGGGGGATGCCAGGCCTCAGCGTCCACGTAAAGCGGCAGGAGCGGGACCCAATTCTACCCCTATATCTTTAGTTTATTGCGCGAAATTTTACTCTCATTAATTCTGGCAGATGCACAAAATTTGACAGTATGCTGGCGCTTCTCAGATAACGACAAGCACGCCTAAATACGGCACGAAACCTGCTTGCTAATAGCCGTCTGTAGATTCGCGAACGCGTGTGTAGGATTTACTTTAGCGTAGGCGTGCCTAGGCACTTATTCTCTGTCTTAACCGTTAGAGCCAAGATGGATCTCAAGTGGAGGTGGGGCATGGCGGAGGGGCATGACGGTGAGTACCAGGGCGACCTTGGGAGGATTGATCATGCAAGCGCAAGCCTCAGAGTTTCGCTCCCGCCTGGAGCAGAAGATGGAGTCATACGGCCTGCCGACCGATGTGGCGTCCGAAATCGAGGACCGTTTGACTCCGGTCACGTACGAGAAGGGAGCAGTCATCTTCGTACGGGGCGGATCCTGCGACCTTTGCTTCTGGCTGCTCAAAGGACTGGTCAAGCTGTATCTGCCACATGGGGACGGGAATCGGACTCTGATCGACCTCGCACGGCCTGGAGACTTCCTCGGATTTGTCAATGACAGAGATTGCAAGGGCCGCCGGCATCATCTTCTGGAGGCGCACGCCTTAACGAAATGCTCGGTAGGATTGTTCACCCGCGACCAAATTGTCCCGATCCTGAACAAGCTCGACAGTGTGACCACAATTGATTTATTCGAGCAGCTTAACGTCGCCTGGTCCACGATGTTCGAGCGCTACGTTTCATTTCTCGGTTCGCCATTCCGGACCCGGCTCGAAATGGTGTTTAACAGCCTCGCCGCCCGCTTCGGTATCGACGACAAGCGCGGCACGCTGCTGGTGCCCGAGCTCAGTCACGAGGACTTGGCCGAAATGATCGGAAGTTCCCGACCGATGGTGAGCAAGTTGATCGGCGACATGACCCGCGAAGGGATGCTGGCGCGCAGCGAGAAACGCCGCTTCATCCTCCGGCCCAAGCATCGAACCGCGACGCTTACCTCACAGGACGTTCACGCCACCGTCCAGTGACCTGGAGGCGGCCGCCGACGGCCGGAGCGCGCCATTCCGCGGCGCGGATAGAATCTGCCAACGTTACGGATCGATCTTCCGCACCCTGCGCGACTCGTGCCTTCGACTAAGGGGTCGGGGTCGGCAGAGCAGACTGGAAGGAAGGAGCCGAGATACGAGAAACGGCGATTCTTGTGCTCGGTGCTTCCCCAGGCTCAGCCTGCAACTTGACGAGCAAAGTCTCACGCGGCTTTCGCGCGCTGCCGTTCTGGGAAGCAGTTTCATTTGTTCGCCAGAGTCACAAGGCGATCTCTATTTCGAGTTGAACCACTGATCGGCGTAATTGCAAACTGAGGCCTGAATACGGCCAAAATCAGGCCGAACATGATATTCGCAGCCACATTGACCGTTGTACTAGCTCGGACAAACTCGAAACAGGTCGAACACTCGAAACAGTCCACTCCCTATTTTTCGCTATTGTAGATAGCCGACCTCGCTTGTGCGGTCTTTCTTGAAAGCGCTAGCTCATACAGCTTACGCAGGGTCACGTACGTCTTCTGATGAAGGCCCGATAGGACAACATCATAAACTTTCACTTCGGAAAACATACCGAAGGCATCCGTTTAATTCGAGTCGCGCGACTATCCTATTGATCGACAAGTCAAAGTCGCGGCGCCAAGCGGTCAGCGAATCTCTACGTGTACGGCGATTTAATCGATCAAGAACTCCCTAGAGAGCGCTCTACCAATCCGGATTGCTCGGCCGATCCGCACGCTCACGGAATGGCAGAAACCGAAGCGCTGGCGGAGGCAGCAACCCGTGACAGTCGCTGAGACTGTCAGCGCAGTCGATGGATGCGGCGCTCAGCCGGCCTGCCTTTTCCAAAATCGAGGGAGAGGATAAGAAATACCGAGGAGGAATCCACGATGAGCGAGCAGGGCGCCGCGGCTGGCGACCTCGAAATCCGCGAGGCCGCCGATCTGATTCTCGAGGCCGATTACGCAATCGCGCTGACCGGCGCAGGGATGTCGGTCGAGAGCGGCATCCCGCCGTTTCGCGGCCCGGGCGGGTTGTGGACCAAGTACGGCGAGCCGCCGATGAACGGCTTTCAGATTTTCATGGCCGACCCGAAGCGAGCGTGGGAGCAGCGCCTGGCACGCCAGAACGATGAACTCTATGCGCCGTTGCGCGCCGCGCAACCGAATCCGGGACATCTGGCGATGGCCGAGCTGGAAGCGCTCGGGGTCCTGCAATTCGTTATTACGCAGAATATCGACGACCTGCATCGGCAAGCCGGACAAAAGCAATTGGCCGAGATCCACGGCAACTGGACGCTCATCCGATGCCTTGGATGCGGCGCGCGTTCGCGATGGCAGGAGGTAAATCTCGAAACGTTGCCGCCCCACTGCACCGGGTGCGGCGGCTTGATGAAGAGCGATACGGTGGCGTTCGGCGAGCCGATTCCCACCGACGTGATGGCGCTGTGCACCGAGCGGGCGGCGCCGGCCGATCTCGTGATCGTCGCCGGCACCTCGGCCACGGTCTATCCTGCGGCGGGCTTCGCCCTGCAGGTCAAGGAGCGCGGCGGTCGGTTGATCGAAGTCAATCTGTACGAATCGGAAATCACCCGCTGGTGCGACGTGAGCCTGCGCGGCGGCGCGGCGAGCTTGATGCCGAGGCTGACGCGCGCGATCGCAGAAAAACGGCGCGCGGCGCTCTCCTGACGTTATCCGGATTTGGCACCGGGCGGCGCGTTCTCGCGCCGCAGCAACAGCATGGTGCCCGTCCCATCGAGTTCGGTCGGATTGCTGGTCAGCACGATCGCATAGCGCGCGCGGGCCTGTGGCGTAAACGAATCGTAGACGCTCTGCCAGCAAAACAGGAAGCGCGGTGCGTGCCGATCGGCCGGGCCAAGCACCGGAATCTCGCGCTCGCTGTAAAAGGCAACCTCGTATTCGATCCCACCGAGATAGGCCGCGGATTCGCCATCCACAATAGCCATTGCGGCGCGCGTGAAGCCGCGCAGCGAGGTGGTCTCCGCAATCGCCGGCACTACGATCAGATCGGTAATCACGACGAAGCAGCTAATTCCGGCCGCGATCGCAACGACCATCCGATCGGCGCGCGGCCTTCGGCGCAGCAGCGAAATCCCGGCCGCGCCCGCGCCGATCGCGAGTACGCCGGCGAGCACTCGGTAGCTCGCGGACTCACGAGTCAGCGCCGGCATTAGCCCCGCCGTGGTCCATCCAAAGATCCGCAACAGCGCCGCGATCGGTTCGGGCCGTCTCGCGAGCAGTACCAGCGCGACGGCTCCGGCAGCGGCTCCGGCCAGGATCAGGAGGCCCGCCGCGACTGAAAACACGGCCACCCAGCGCCGCACGGCGGTAAAACAAACCGCCGCGCTGGCGAGCGCGACGCCGAACAGCGCCGCCAGGGCGGGATACATCGCGAGCAGGTAAACCCCGCGCTTGCTTTGCGCCAGACTGTAAATCGCCAGCACCACGAGGCACCAGGCGACGAGATAATGGATACGCGCGGAGGCAAACGGGCTGCGGCTACGCAGATAGCCGAGCACGGCGACCGGCGCGATCATCATCCACGGCATGAAACCCACCAGCAGCGCGAGGAGCAGATAGTAAAACGGATGGGCGTGGCCCTCGTGAAAGGAACTGCTATGGAGAAGCCGGAAGAGATTCTCGGCCATCAACTGTTTGTGGACGAAGGCCGGCCCGCGAACCATCGCAGCGCTGAGATACCAGCCGCCGTCGATCACCAGCACGATCGGAATCCCGAACGGCAGGTGCAGTGCGGCGATCGCGTTCCAGCGCCGCTGGTAAGCGATCCAGACCAGCGCCGTTAGCGCGGGCAATACGAGCCCGACCGGTCCCTTGCTGAGGACGGCCAGCGCGAGCGCGCCCCACAGCACCAGCCATCGACGGCTGAGGCCCTCCGCGATCATCAGGATCTCAAAGAATCCGACCTCCATGAAGAAGGTCAGGGTCATATCGACGCGGGCTCCCGTGCCGGCCTGTAGATATTGAAAGCTGGTGGCCAGGATCAGCGCAGAGAGCAGCGCGCTTTGACCGTCGAACAGAATGCGCAGGTAGAGATAGCAGAGCAGGACGCCGCCGATGGCGGAGATGGCTGAAGGCAGCCGCACGGTTCCCTCGCTGACCGAGCCGGCAGCAAGCGAGGCGAGCGCGGCTATCCAATGCATCAGCGGCGGCTTGGACGGAACCTCGATGCCGGCGCGCAACGGCAGGATAATTCCGCCGCCGTGCACCATCGCATACACGGTCACCGCCTCGCGCGGCTCGCCCTTGGTATAGAACGGATAGCCGCCGAGATTGAGGACGAAGAGCGCGAGACCGATCGCAATCAGCAGCGGAATCGCGATACTCGGGGCCGCCAGGCGAATCAACCACGGACTTCCGGAAGCACGGGCGGCGGCGCCCTCAACCGCGCCGGAAGACTCAACCAACGGGGAGCTCAGTACTGGTTATTGAGCCGCACCCGGCCGTTCTCGTCATAGGCATAGGTCTCGGCTGCGGCCTCATCGCGGGTCTTCTTATGCGAGCCGTCGCAGAAGGGCTTGTTGGCGGAGAGACCGCAGGCGCAAATGTAGATCGGGAGCTGAGCCCCCTCGGCGATCTCATAAGGCGCGTTCTTTTCATGCTTCACTAAGCGGGCCATCGTCGTTTCTCCTGGCTTGCGCGCACCCCACCTTGCAGGCGCGGGCGGTTTGTCAGCGACACTAAAGACCACGCCATCGGGTTAGTCAAACGATCGCCGGCGCGCAGATCGATGGTGGGCCAAGGCGAACCCGAACTCACCGGCGAGCCGCCGGGCCCATCCGCGCAGTCCGCGCTCGTGATGGACTCGATCGCCCTTGGCAATCCAGTCCTGGACCGGAATTCGAAAGCCGGTCTTGGCGCGATTGATCAGCGGCAGCGGGAACGGACACGCCGGCAGGTTGATCAAATCGCGCTTCTTGGCCTGGAGCAGGTTGCGAGCGGCGAGCGGCGCAATGGCGCGAAGCACCTCAAGATCGGCGAAGGGTGTGCGAATCTCGAGCGAGTGGGCCATCCCGGCCCAGTCGGCATCGCGCAGCAATTGGTTTCGCATATAACAAGTCAGCTCGAGTGCCGAGACCTTGAGAAATGGCGAAGCGATGTCGCGGACGGCGTGGTCGAGCTCGAGTTCGGGCTGCAGCACCTCGAGGCCGGCGCGAACGGTTTCAGGAGGTAACAACTTCGCGATTTCCCATGGCATGAACAGCGCCCTGCGCAGCAGATAGGCGCCGCCGTAGGTGCCGGCGAATTCGAGCAGGCTCGCGTACTTGGGCGAAGTGATACGCCCGACCGCCGGGGCGAGACTCGCGCGCAGCCTCCGCGAGACGAACCGTGGCACCATGCGGCCCCAAGCCGCGGCGGCCAAGGCGGGAACCTGGCGGAAGCTGCTGTAGCCGCCGAACAGTTCGTCGCCGCCGACCCCTGAGAGTGCCGCCTTCAGGCCTATCTGATGCGCCGCCTGGGCGACAAAGTAGGTATTGACGCCGTCAGTCGTCGGCTGATCCATCGCCGCGATCACACGCTCGAGATCGGCCTCGAATTCGTCGCGTGCGAGCCATCGCGTACAATGTTGGGTGCCATACTGCTGCGATACCTGGGCGGCCAGCGGGGTCTCGTCGTCAGCGGTTCCGCGGTATTCCTCGAATCCGAGCGTGATGGTATTGAGGCGCGTGTTGGGCGTTTCCGAAGCGAGCGCAGTTACCGCCGAAGAGTCGAGGCCGGCCGATTGAAAGATTCCGACCGGCACATCAGCGATCAGGTGGCAGGCGACGCTCTTGGCCAGCGTGGTATGGATACGCTCGCGTATCGCAAGGGCGGTGGCCGGCGTATCATTGGTCACCGCGGCGAGTGCCAGTTCCTCCCTGAGATCGCAAAAAGTCTGGATGATCGGGCGGCGGCCCTGCTCAGCGACCATCATCGCCCCAGCCGGCAGGGCGCGAACGGCCCGGAGCGTGGTAAACGGGTCAGGCACGTAGCCCCAAAGCAGGAAGCCGACCTCGCCGGCGGGGTCACGCTCTGTCTCGATCGCGCCACCGCACATCAGCGCCTTCACCTGAGAGGCGATCCTCAGGCTGCGGCCGTTATCGGCATAGTAAAGCGGTTTGATACCGATCGGATCGCGCGCCGCAAACAGCCGGCGGCGACGCTGGTCCCAGATAACAAAGGCGTACATGCCGCGCAGGTCGCGCACCATCTCGACGTCCTTCTCGGCGTACAGATGGAGCAGAACCTCGGTGTCGCTATGTGACACGAAGCAGCAACCCCTGGCTTTCAGACGCGATCGCAGCTCGCGATGGTTGTAAATCTCGCCGTTGAAGACGATTTGCAGATGACCATCGAGCGACGCCATCGGCTGCGCACCGGCCTCGCTCAAGTCCAGCAGCGAGAGCCGCCGATGGGCCAGCCCCAGACGACGATCGCGGGAAATCCAGAGCCCGCTGCCATCGGGCCCGCGATCAACCATTGCGTCGCGGATTAACCGGAGCTCACAAGCATCGACCGGCGGCGCGTCATTCCCATAGCCGAATATCGAGACCAGACCACACATGAGGCAGCAAACTTATCCTCATTCCCCGCTTGTAAAAGCACGATCTGGCTGCCGCCGGATCGGGATAATCGCTATAGCCAACAGAAATACACCGGGAACACGAACACCGCCGCCGCGATCTGACTGAGGCCGACAAGCATTGCGTCGAGGACCATCATTTCGTTTCTTGTTCGCCGCAGCGGCATCGCGAGATCGAAGATCTGCTCCAGTAGTAAATCACCAGGGCCATCGGCGTTCCGAGATGCAACGTCCGATCGAACGCTGGGCCGAGGTCCTACCGTCCCAACAGCCACGGCACCAAGGCCAGATGAGCCGAACTCGAGACCGGCAGGAACTCCCTCACTCCCTTTACGATTCTTAGCGTGATCGCTTGAAATGTTGAAAACATCGCTCATCTAGAGTCTTATAAACGCTTTTAAGAAGGTCCTGTGGATATTCTGCAAACTTTAAACAACTTAACCCGTCGATACCCGAGCAGTATGCTTGACGGAGCCGTCCCCGGCTCTACAATGGTCTGAGCGTCGGAAAGGGCGACGGCCCGCGCATCTGGAGGCGCCGCTTATGGCTCGAAACATCAGAGGCAAAGTCGTTCCCTTAAGGGAAGAGGACCACGTCGCCGAGGATCTTCGGCAAGCCCATGAGCTGTCGGAAGCGCTTATTTCCGGGGGGCCACGCCCATTTCCTGTGGTCTCGACACTTCCCCGGCTGCCGGCGATGATTCCCGATGAGATTCTCGACTATTACGGATGGGTATTCTGCCAAGGGGGATTCTCAAACCTCCAGATGACGTTCGAGCAGTTCCTTACGGTCGTGGCTGCCGTCAGCCCGTCGGGGTTGTGTCCTGAATATGACGGTGCGGACAATCTCGCGGCCCGGGATTAAAGCTCTATCACTGCGAACCAAGACTTGCGTCCAATTCCATTTCCGGCTCCCGGCGGATTCCTACTCCGATGCGGAACCGGTCGTCGCTGACCCGCTCACTTTTTTTGCCAGTCCGTTTCTCACCCAGATCGTCTGGAACGGCGTGACATCGGTGGGCGACTTCAAGCCGTTATCGTGGGCGATAATCTGCCAGTTATCGGCATTGCCGGTTGCTCGGAGCGCCAGCCCTTTCAAGTCCTCATGCGGGAGTAGGGCGAAGTTGATCCCGCCGGCGGTGGGCGTATCTTCCTCCGGCGGATAGGCTCGGGCGAGTTGATCGATCTGGTCGAAAAGATGGAGCTTGATGCTCGACTTATACGGCTCGAGCTGCGCCTCCGTGACATTCTGGCCGCGGACGTTCACCACGATCTTGCTGCGGTTGCTGCCTTCGGAAACGATCTGCACCTCGTACCGATAACGCGGCAGGTTCCCGGCCAGGCTCGAGATGATTCCGACCGGTATGTTGATGTCGCTCCAAAGCGTGATGATGTTCTGGTTGTTCGGGATCGTGTCGAACAGAATCCCGTCGCCGCGCAGCGCGTCCTCGGTGAGCAGGAAGGTCTGCTGTTGCGAGAAGTCCATCTGGTGCTCCTCGCCGAGCGTGATGTCGTCGGCGCGGGCGGTAGCTACGGTTGCAGCCAGCGCGCCGCCAGCCAGGATTGCGAGCCAGCGCGCCGCGATTCGCCTCGATCCGGGAACTCTACGGCCACAACTCACGCCAACTAGGAAACCACGCAACTTAGAGATGCGCAAGCTTCGGAGCCTGCACGAAGTTGAATTTCCGATATACTGAAGCGAACCAAAAACCCGGCCGGCGGCCGCGAAACTCAACCTAGTTAGGACCCTCAGATGACCCAGGCTCAAGACTCCGCTCCCCCACACGCGGTGGCAGTAATCGGCGCGGCTACCGCCGGTTCGGAAATCGCCGCCATCCTCGCCGCGCGCGGCTCGCTCGTAATCGTGATCGAGCAGAATCCTCGCCCCTACGGAAAGATCGAAGATGGGCTCCCGCGCTGGCACGTCAAGCAGCGGCGCGACGAATACGACAAGATCAACGCCAAGCTCGAACATCCGAATATCGAGTACTTGCCGATGACCCGAATGGGCCGCGACCTGGGCTTCGATGATCTACGCGAGCGTTGGGGTCTCAGCGCCGTGGTCCTTTGTAATGGAGCCTGGCGCGATCGGCCGTTTCCGGTCGAGGGCGCTGACCAATACGTTGATCGCGGGCTGGTGTATCAGAACCCGCTCATCTACTGGTTCAACCATTACCTGGAGGCGAGCTACGACGGGCCGCGTTATGAGATCGTTCCGGGCGTCGCGGTCTTCGGCGGCGGCCTCGCCTCGATCGACGTCGTGAAGGTGCTTCAGCTCGAGACCGCGCTCATCGCGCTGGCAGCGCGCGGCATCAAAGAAGACATGTTGCGGATGGAGCGCGAGGGCATCGAGCCGGTGCTCGAGCACCATGGTCTCAAATGGGCCGACCTCGGTGTGGCGCCCTGCAAGCTTTACTACCGCCGCCGGGTGCTCGATATGCCGCTCTCGGACATCCCGCCTGACGCCAATCCGAAGCGGGCTGAGGCGATGCTCCAGGCGCGCGCCAAGATTCTGGAAAAAGCCCAGCGCAAGTACCTGTTCGACTTCCAGGAACGCAGCGTACCGACCGGCCTGATCGTCGAGGATGGCCGTATGGTGGGGGTCAAACTCAGCCGCACTGAGATTGTCGGCGGCCGCGCTAACGTCGTTCCGGGCAGCGAACAGGACCTGCGTGCGCCGTTCGTCGTCAGCTCGATCGGCAGCATCCCGGAGCAGATTCCCGGCATCCCGCAGCGCGGCGAGATCTACCAATATGCCAGGCAGGAGATCGGCCTGCTGATCGGGGGGGGCACGGCGGTTTTTTGCGCGGGCAACGTTCTGACCGGCAAAGGTAATATCAAGGATTCGCTCGAGAGCGGCACCGGCATCGGCATCCACGTCGCAGAGAGCTACCTGGGACTGACCGACGACAAGGTCTCGCTGACCGGGCCGGCGCGAGAAGCCGCCGCCCGCGAGGGTGAAATCATCGCGGAGTCAATCGACGCGCGGGCGCGCCTGGATTCGGCCACGATCGCGAAAATCCGCACACAGGTGAAAAAGCGCCAGCGCGCGGTCGGATACGAGGGCAGCTACCGCGCATGGCTAAAGCGCGCCACGCCGCCCGACTTGCAATAAGCGGCTGAATCGAAGCTCCAATTCCCACTGCAGAGGGTGAAGCTCTGCGCGCGGCTAAGCGCGCAGAGAGTCTTCGTAACCTCACGATTTATCGACTCGTTGAGGTTACATTCCAGATACGCTCGGAGTGCCGTACAAGCGCGAGGGTCCGGTCGCCTGCGCTCGTTTTATCGCCCCTCTACGCGCCATTTAACCGATCTGCCCTCTGGTCTCATGATGGGCGCGGGGCTACCCTTTTGTCTGCAAACTTCGGAGGCTCCTGGTGGATGAACTTAAGCGGGTCGATCCCGAGATCTATAAGCTAATCAAAGACGAGGAACGCTACCAGCTCGAATCGATTCGGCTTATCCCGTCGGAGAATTATGTCTCCCGGGCGGTGCTCGAGGCGACCGGCTCGGTACTCACCAATAAGTATTCCGAGGGTTATCCGGGGCGCCGCTACTACGAAGGCCAGCGTTACGTCGATCAAATTGAATCGACCGTGATCGAACGCGCCAAGTCGCTGTTCGGCGCCGAACATGCCAACGTCCAGCCCTACTCCGGATCGCCGGCCAATCTTGCGGTCTACTTCGCGATGCTCAAGCCGGGCGACACCCTGATGGGCCTGGCGTTGCCCCACGGCGGCCATCTGACGCACGGCTGGAACGTCAGCATCACCGGGATTTTCTGGAAGCCGGTGCATTACCTGGTCGACCGCGAAACCCAGCGGATCGATTACGACGCGGTGCGCGAGATGGCGCGGCGCGAGCGGCCCAAGATGATCGTGACCGGCGCAACCGCCTATCCGCGCCAGTTCGATTTCGCGATCTTCGGCGAGATCGCCAGAGAGGTCGGCGCCTTACTGCTGGCCGACATCTCGCATATCGCGGGACTGATCGTCGGCGGCGTCCATCCGAGTCCTATCCCGCACGCCGATATCGTGACCACGACCACGCACAAGACACTGCGTGGGCCGCGCGGCGCGATGATCCTGTGCCGCAAGGAGTTCGCCGAGAAGATCGACAAGGCGGTGTTCCCCGGCTTGCAGGGCGGCCCGCATAACCATACCACCGCCGCGATCGGCGTTGCGTTGCGAGAGGCTGCCAGCCCGGCGTTCAAGGAGTACGCCCATCAGATTGTTCGCAATGCGCGGGCGCTTGCCGACGAGCTCAACGGGCGTGGTTTCAAGCTGATTTCCGGCGGCACCGACAACCATCTGATTCTGATCGACTTGTCTAACAAAGGTGTGATTGGCAAGAGCGCAGCGCGCGCGCTCGATCGCGCCGGGATCGTGTGCAACTACAACACCGTGCCCTACGATTCGCGCAAACCCTTCTCGCCGAGCGGCATCCGGCTCGGCACGCCCGCGGTTACCTCGCGCGGGATGGGCGAGGCCGAGATGAAACAGATCGGCGCCTGGATCGATGCGGCGGTCTCGAACGTCAACGACGAGCCGGCCCTCGATCGCATCCTGCATCAGGTCAGCGAGCTGTGCCGCGGCTTTCCGGCGCCCGGATTGCTGCTCGCCGATTGACCGCGCCTACGGCTTGACGCCCCATTGACAGGTTTTGAAATCATCGGGCGCACGGGATTCCTTTCGAGTAGCCCAGGGCATGCTTCGCTCCGGCAGCTTACGCACGGAATGAGCCGGCATTCTTAGCTTCGCCCAGGAATGACCAAGACACCGTGATGGTTGTCATTCTGAGCGAAGCGAAGAATCCCGGCTCATCCTGGTCGGCCGCCTAGACTAATTGCGGGACTGCTAGCCAAAGGCCGGCAGAATCTCCTCGGTCACCCGTTTGAATTGGGTCGCCTGATCGTAGCCGGTGAGCCTGAGGGTAATCGTGGTCGCGCCGGCTGCCGCGAAGCGCTGGATACTCCGGATACATTCTGCTGGCGGACCTAGCGCCGTGCATCGCTCGACCAATTCGCGGCTGAATTTCGCCGGGCTGTAGTACGCATCGAGAAAGCGCTTGGACTCCTCGAACGCCCTTTCGCGATTATCGTTGACGTTGACATTGTAATAGATCGCGACCTCGAAGCCGGGCCCCAGCGGGCGGCCGGCCTCACTTGCATAGAGCCGAATTTGGGCCAGCGAGGCCGCGACCTCGTCGGGCGTCTTCCAGGTCGTCATCCAGCCGTCGCCATACTTCGCCACGCGCCGAAATGCGCTCTCGATATCGGTGAAATCGCGGGTATTGCGGGGATTGGCGACCACCCAAATCGGAATCGGCTGCTGTACCGGCCGCGGCAGAATCGTCACATCGCTGAAGCTGGTGAAGGTGCCCTGGTAATCGGCATGCTCGTGGGCCGTGGTCAGCCGCAGGATTTCGATGGTCTCCTCCATCCGACGCATCCTGGATTTCGGATCGACGCCGAGCAACTGAAATTCCTTCTCGAATGAACCGCTCCCGGTAGACTGCCCCTTGCACGCGACGAACACGGTGCGTCCGCCCGACATCAGGTCGAGGCAGGCCCACTGATAGGCGAGCAACAACGGATTGCGCAGCGGCGCACTCGAAAAGCAGGCCGGCCCGAGCCGCACCCGCCTGGTCCGCGCCGCCAGCGCGCCAAGCAGGACCAGAGCGTCGAGCCGGGGCCGGGCGAATATCGAATCGCCCACCCACACCGAATCCCATCCGGCGCGATCCGCGCGCTCGGCGAGCTCTAGCATCTCGTCGACCGTGGTCGCACCGATCACGACGCCGCGATTGGGCAGCGTCAACCCGAGACGCACAGTGCCGCCTGCCATGATACGCTCCTTGTGCGCAGCCTGGTCTAACCAACCATCGTGAGGCCGCCGCTGACGCTCAGCACTTGGCCGGTGATGAAGTCCGCGTCGGACGAGGCGAAAAATGCGATCGCGCCGACCACGTCTTCGGGCGTGCCAAGTCGTCGAAAGGGAATTGCACGCGCCAGGGCATCGACGACTTTCTCGCGCCCGGCAAAGGCCTCGCGCAAGAGTGCGGTATCGGTCGGCCCCGCGCATACCACGTTGACGTTGATATGGTAGCGCGCCAGCTCGCGTGCGAGGGTCTTGGAAAAGGCGATTATCGCTGCCTTACATCCAGCGTAAACCGCTTCGGTGCTGGAGCCGACGCGCCCCGCATCGGACGACATCGAGACGATCTTGCCGCGGCCGCGCGCCTGCATTCGCGGCGCCGCCGCCCGACAGCAATTCAGCACGCCGCGGTAGTTTATCGCGATCACCTTGTCCCAGGTGACGGGGCTGCTTTCGACAAACAGTTCGGCCTTGTCCCAGCCGGCATTGTTGACCAGGATGTCGAGCGGCCCGAGCTCGTGTTCGACCAGCTCGGTCACTGCCATCGCTTCATCGAGGCTGGTGACGTCGAGTTTCAAGGCGCGGGCCTCGGCTCCGCTCGCAGTGATTTCGGCCGCCGTGCGTTCTGCTAGCTCAGTCTGGATGTCGCCGATCACGACCCGGGCGCCCTCGCTCGCGAGGCGAAATGCGATCGCGCGGCCCATCCCGCGCGCGGCGCCGGTGATCAGGGCAACCTTGCCTTGTAGCCGCGTTATTTCTGAACTCATGCGAAGAGTCTGACCACTCCAGCCTCTAGTTGGCTGCTACCTTATCGACCGGCAGACCGGCTTCCTGCCAGGCTAACAGCCCGCCACGCAGCGCGCGTACGTGCTTGATTCCCGCCTTGCTCAGCATCTGCGCCGCACGGACGCTCGAGCCCTCGTGCAGTCAGGTGCAATAGAGCCCGACCAGGCGATCCGTGGCCGGAATCTGTTTGAGCCAGCCGCGCAGATCGTTGGGCACCGCGCGTATCGCGCCTTGAATCCGCTCGGGATTTTCATGCGCGCTGACGTCGAGCACCGTTGCCTCACCGGCGCGCATCAGGTCGAACAGCTCGCGCGGCTCGATACGCCCCATCTCCTCTTCCGGTTCAGCCAATGCAGCCGGCGCGCTCTCTGACCCCGCGATGTCCGCGCCGTTGCTATCCGCGACCGGGCGAAAATTGGGATAGATGCATTCGATACAGCTTGGTAGCACGGCCTCGTAGTTCTTGAACAGGAACGGATTTTCCTGGCGCCGAGCGGCCTGCACCAGCGGCTCGATCCGGCTCCATACCGCTACCGCGTCGCCTCCGATGGTCGGCAGAATATCCTCCTGCTTGATGAGTCCCTTGAGCACCAGGTGTCCGACGCGATCGTAAAAACCGCCGACCCGATGGAGCGCGCGTTCGGCGTGATCGCCGCGTCCCAGCTCGATGAACGCGTTCCAATCGCCGGGCGGCAGCTTATGCAGCAGAAAGAGCTGGTCGGCCTGAAAATCGGAACTCTGCCAGAGCTCGAACAGATGGGAGGAAATCGCGAAATTGCGATCCGTCTTGGCCTGCCGCAGCTCGATGATGACGAACACGGCGCCCGCGACGATCGCCCATGCCGACACCACACTCGCCAGCGCGTCGATCATCTGCCAGTTGTGAATACTCATCTTCGCCTCAAAGACTAACGCGCCAACCGGCTGAGAGCCAAGCCTCGCGATACGCCCGCTCCATCACCTGCGGCGCTTATTGCTTGTAGCCGAAACGGCGCAGCAGCGCGTGGCGTTCTGATCTTTCCTGATCGCCCTCGATACCGCGTGGCGAAGCGCCGTCGATCACACCCAAGACGCCGCGAGCGCCGGCTTCCTCCGCGACTAACACGCGCACCGGATTGGCGGTCGCGCAGAAGACCGTGCAGACCTCGGCGACCGCCTTGACCTGGTTGAGCACGTTGACCGGGAACGCGTTGCCGAGCGTGATTACGAACAGATGGCCGGCGCCAATCGCGCTGGCGTTCTCGATCGCGAGCCGCTCCAGCGCAGGATCGGTGCCGGTATGCCGCACCAGGCAGGGGCCCGATGCCTCGCAAAACGCCACGCCGAACTTGATTCCTGGCACGGCCTGCACCAGCGTCTCGTAGAGATCCTCGATGCTCTTGATGAAGTGACTGTGCCCGATGATCACGTTGACCTCGTCGGGCTTGTTGATAGCGATTGCTTTGAGTTCCATGACGATGGTTTTTGACCTCGCGATGAAATGATAGGAAAGCGAAGCACGGGGTTAAAGGGACGATGGGTATCGGACCTCGATCGCCACGGCTGCGAAAGCCGCCTGAGCAGTTGCCGGCCTTCTTTTACCGTCTTTCAGCCGCAGCGCAACGGATCTACCTGCGCAGCGATGCGATCGAGACTTTCAACCTGGTGCCCAGTCCTGAGGCGCTGCGGATGACCGCGGTGTTGATCAAGACGCTGACCGACGGGCGGCAAGCGGCAGCCGCGCTCGGGGCACGGCAGCTCGCCGACGAGCTGTGCCGGCTGCTTCAGGTCCGCCCGATCGAGATCGAGGTGCGCGGCGTGCGGCCGCACAACGCGCGCGGCGAGCTCCACGGCATCTTCTATCCGACTCGGCCGCCGAGGATCGTGCTCTGGATGCGCACGGCACAGCGCCATCAGACCGTGAAACCGCGAACCTTTATTCGCACCCTGTTCCATGAAATCGGGCACTATCTCGATTACGCGCTGCTGCGGCTTGGCGATTCATTCCACACCCGCGGCTTCTTTCAACGCGAATCATCGCTGGTGCGTGCGCTATTGCCGGCAGGCGACGCCGAAACGGTTCTCGGCCAAACTAAAGATAACGCTCGAGGCCGCGGCGCCTGAGCTCGTCGATAACGCGGCGCAGATCCTGGGAGCGCGAGCGTTTCGCGATCAGGATCGCGTCGCCGGCATCGATCGCCACCAGGTCCTCGACACCCAGCAGAACCATCAGCCGTGAACTGGCACGCGCGAGCACGCCGTTGGAATCGAGCGCCACCACCCGGCCCGAAAGCATGTTGCCGTCCGCGCCGCGCAGCGCCTCCCACAATCCCTGCCAACTTCCCACGTCGTGCCATCGAAAATCCGCACGCACACCGATCACGCCGCGGGTTTTCTCGACCACCGTCCGGTCGAAGGAATCGACTTTGAGGCGGCGATAGGCGCGCGCCAACTTCCCGCCGGAGAGTGCCGGCAGCTCGCGGATCACGGTCGCGAGCAGCGCGCAATGTTGCGCGAGCTCGGCAGCCAGCGTGTCGGCATGCATCACGAACATCCCGGCGTTCCAGAGAAAGTCGCCCGAGCGCACCATCGCGGTTGCCAGTTTGGTTGCGGGCTTCTCGACAAATCGATCGACCGCGAAACCGCCGCCGGCGATCGCCGGCCCGATTTTTTGATAACCGAAGCCGGTTTCGGGATGCGTCGGCCGAACGCCGATTACGACGATCGCCGGATGTGTACGCGCGAGCCGGATGGCGCGGCGAAGCGTCCGGCGGAAGGCGGCCGCCGGCGCAACGTAATGGTCGGCGGGCATCACGGCGATCACGCCGGCGCCGAGCCGTGACTCGATTACACCGGCGCCGTATGCAATCGCGACTCCGGTACCACGACCCTCTGGCTCAAGTATCAGATTGCGCGCCGGAATCAATTTGCGCAGCGCGCGGCGAAACAATGAGGCCTGCGCTGCCGCGGTAATCACGAAGATTCGATCGCGCGCGATGAGTGGCTGCAGGCGCGCGATAGTATCGCCCAGCAGGGTTGTGCGGCCGTCCAGCGAGAACAGCGGCTTGGGCCGGTTGGTGCGGCTGAGCGGCCAGAAACGCGTGCCCTGGCCGCCGGCGATAATCAGCGCCGCGGCGGATGCGCGCGCTTTCATCGCAGTTGCTCGCACGCCTTTCAGATGGCGCCGAACTCCTTGAGCTTGTTCTCGAACAGAGCGCGAATCTCGGCCAGCGCCTGATTGCTATCGGCCTCGAAACGCAGCACCAGCGCGGGCTGCGTATTGGACGCGCGTACCAGGCCCCATCCGTGAGGAAAGCGGACGCGGGCACCGTCAATGTCTATGACCTCATAATGGGCGTGGAAATATTCAGCGGCCCGGCGCACCACCGCGAACTTGCGATCATCGGGACAGTCCACTCGAATCTCCGGCGTCGCAAAGGTCTTAGGCAGATCGGCCAGCAGCGCAGCCAATCCGTGGCCCGCGCGATCGATAATTTCCAGCAGCCGAAACGACGCATAGATCGCGTCATCAAAGCCGTAGTAGCGGTCAGCGAAAAACATGTGACCGCTCATCTCGCCCGCCAGCACAGCGTGCTCATGCTTGAGCTTGCTCTTGATCAGCGAATGGCCGGTCCTCCACATGATCGCGCGGCCGCCGTGGCGCGTGATGTCATCGTAGAGGCGTTGCGAGCATTTGACGTCACCAATAATCGCCGCACCGGGGCGCCCGGCCAGGATCGCGCGGGAGAAGGCGACCATCAACTCGTCGCCCCATACGATTTTTCCGTTCTCGGCGACCGCGCCGATTCGATCAGCGTCACCGTCGTATGCGATCCCGACCTGGGCCCGCTCCGCGATCACTGTGCGCATCAGATCGCGCATGTTGTCCTCGACTGTGGGATCGGGATGATGATGCGGGAAACGCCCGTCCATCTCGAGGAACAAGCCCTTCACTTCCAGCCCCAGCTCGCGCATCAGCGGAACCGCGATCGGACCACCGCATCCGTTGCCGCCATCGACGGCGATCTTGAACTTGCGCGCAAACTTGAACTGGCGCCGGATATACTCGTAATAGTCGGAAATCACGGGCCGCGGCGTGACGCCGCCCGTCCGGCTCGAGCGCACGAAATCCTGCGTCTCGATGATCTGCCGTAGTTTCTGAATGTCAGCTCCGTAAAGCGTATTGGGCCCAATACCCAGCTTGAAGCCATTGTACTCAGCCGCGTTGTGGCTGCCGGTGATCATCGCGCCGCCGTCAAGTTTCCAATGTATGACCGAGAAATAGAGCAGCGGCGTCGGTACGACACCGATATCCACCACGTCGATCCCGCTCGCTGTCACGCCCTCGACTAAGAGGTCGTGAAGGCGATCGGACGAAAGCCGGCAATCGCGCCCCAAGGTGACCGTCCGCTTGCCGGCAGCCGCGAGCATCGTCGACCACGCCCGCCCCAGGTTTACGACGAACTGATCATCGAAATCGCGCTCCACCACGCCCCGGATGTCGTATTCGCGGAAGACCTGCGGATTCATCTCGCGGCGAACCCCTCTGAAACCGGATGCCCGCCAGGTTTCGCGGCGCGGGCCTGAAGCATTATGCTCGGTATCGTCGGGCTTGCCAAATCGCGACATGCTGCGCGGGTGAACTTAGGCATAAGGATCAGATGGCGGAACGGCATCCAGAACGCGTCGCGCTGGTTACCGGCGCGGGGCGCGGTATCGGTCGCGCGATTGCCATCGCGCTGGCTAAGCGATCGTTCTCGCTGTGTTTGGCGGCACGCACCCGTGCCGAACTCGAAGAGACGCGGCGCTTGAGCGGGCTCGAGCCGAGCCGTTCGCTGATCGTTCTCATCGATCTCGCCGAAGACGGAGCGCCCGAGGTCTTGTTCGACGCGATGTTCGCCCATTTCGCACGGATCGATCTGCTGGTGAACAATGCCGGATGGGCGCCGCCGCGGACACCGCTCACGCGGTTCAAGGGCGCCGACGAGGCGCGAGTGCTCGCGGTCAATCTGCATGCGCCGATCGCCCTCAGCCGGATGGCCGCGGCACGGATGGCGCCCGGCGGCTCGATCATCAATATAGCGTCGACCGCAGCTCAGGCGGCGCCTACCGGCGAGGCGATCTACGCTGCGGCCAAAGCCGGACTGATCGCCTTCACTCGCGCTTGTTTTAAGGAATTCCGCGCCACCGGTATCAGGAGTTCGGTGATCATTCCGGGCCTGGTGGACACGGCATTCATTCCCGACAACAAGCGGCTTGATCGCGACGCGATGTTGCAGCCGGGGGACATAGCCCAAGCCGTGATCCAAACGATCGATGCGCCATCGCATCTGTGCCCGGTTGAAATCATGCTCGAGCCTCTGCGCGATCCGATGAGCAGATGATCTGTCTTATCGATCAGACGTGACCGCCCTGTCCGCCGCCGACGTCGATCGACGCGCCGGTCACGTAGCTGGCGCGCTCCGAGGCCAGAAACGCGATCACTGACGCCACTTCTTCGGGCCGGCCGGCGCGGCCCAGCGCGATGCCGCGGTTGCGGGCCCGCTCGTCAGCAAACTCCTGGACAGTTTTACCTGGCGGCAGATTCGCGCGCAGCGAGGGCTCCCATTGATTGGTCAGCACGTAGCCGACGTTCACCGAGTTGACCAGAATTCCTTTCGGCGCGAGTTCCAGCGCGAGACCCTTGTTGAGCGCGAAGCAGGCGGCGCGATGAGCGGAGGTCGCCAGCAGTCCGGGCGAGATAAAACGACCGACGATTGCATTGACGTTGATGATTCGCGGCGCGGGGCTTTTCTCCAGCAGCGGGAGCGCCGCGCGGACACACCGGATCTGCGCCAAAACCTTGACTTCGTAATCAGCGATGAAGTCCTCGTCGCGCAACTGCTCGAAGGTTCCGCTGCGGGCTCGTCCGGCATTATTGATCAGAATGTCGAGCCGGCCGAAGGTGGTTGCAACCCGGTTAAAAAACTCCGCCAGTTGATCCGGTTTGGTCACGTCGACTTGCATCGCCTCGCAACGAACACCCTTGGTGGCGAGCTCGCGACGCACCGTTTCGAGCGCTTCGGCGCCGCGCGCGCAGATGGCGAGGTCGCAACCCTCGGCCGCCAGCTCAAGCGCGGCAGCCCTCCCGATGCCCTGGCTTGCACCCGTGATTACAGCAACTTTTCCCTTTAATCCAAGTTCCACGGAAACCTCCCCGAACGCGGCGCGCGTCGTCGATCAGAACCAGCTCGGCGCGGGTGTGCAGTAATATAGTCGGCGCGCTCGATGCGATAAACCGCGATATTCATACATCCACAGGCCTGTGGCTACGAATACAAAGACCTTACGCAGTTGGGCGCTGCAGCTTTGGAAGGATTCCAAATATACGTTGGTCGGGGGCCGTAACCAGTGAAGAAACGATTTCTCGCCTTTAATAGGCTTCTTCTTCGGGCCGGACCTTACCTGCGAAGCTGCGATAGACAACAAACAGATAGACGATCGCCAACATCAGCCCCGGGACGAACCAGGCGAGTCCGATCTCGAGAGAACGCAACGGAGCGGCAGAGTTGTAGACGGTAAGTCCGAGCTTCGGATCGAGAGTCGAGGGCAACACGTAGGGGAAGACGCCGAAGGCAGTGCTCGCAGCTATTCCCGCCATGTACATACAGGAGAATAAGAATCCATGCTTGCCGGTAGCAGAAGTGTTGAAATATCTCATTCCGAAGAGGCCGGCTACTGCCAGTGCCGGAAAAGCGTAGCCCCACGGGTGATTGGAGATTTGATCGAGCAGATGCGGCTGGACCAAGGGACTTATTATTGCGACTAGAACGGTAAAAAACAGTACAGCCCACCAACCGAGACCAGCGACACGCCTGCAACGCGCCTCTAGCTCGCCACCGGTCTTCATCGCTACCCATAAGGCGCCATGCTCGCCCATCGCGAAAAATGTCGTAAGCCCGATTATGATCGTAAACCAGTCGAGGATGCCTACTTCCCTGCCAATCCGAAAATTGGTCCACAAAGGCAGAAAGAAGTAGCCAGTATTGTCGAGCGGAACGCCGCGAACAACGTTCCCGATTGCGGCGCCTAAAAAGCCCGCCACGGCCGCACTGGCGCCGGCGAAAACCACGTCCCATCCGGGCGCCCAAGCGGGACTGTTTAGGTGATTACGAAATTCAAGTGAGATGCCGCGCAGCATGAGCAGCCAAAGCACGATCATTAGCGGCAGATAGAAACCGCTGAAGCTCGAAGCGTAGAGGACCGGAAATGCCAGAAACAGAACTCCGCCACCGGCAATCAGCCAGACTTCGTTGCCATCCCACACCGGACCTATCGAGCGAAGCACGGCGCGGCGTTCATCGTCGGTCCGCGCCACGATCAGATAAATTATTCCGGCGCCGAGATCGAAGCCGTCAAGCGTGGCATAAGCCGCCAGTATTGCCGCGACTGTCCAGAACCAGAATGTCGTCATCGCGAGTCCTCTGAGACTAGCGAGCTGCCGCAGTCTGTGCCGGGGCAGCAGGGCCCTGCGCTTCCGCGCCCGGGCCGCGCTGAACCTCGAAGTAAATCAGAAAAAGGAACAGGAGCGAAAGCACACTGTACATCCCCAAGAAACCGATCAGAGTGAACAGCGCATTGCCTTCAGAGACTTGGGGCGAAATGCCTTGTGCGGTGCGCATGAGACCATAGATCAGCCAGGGCTGACGACCGAGCTCGGCCGTCATCCAACCGAACGTCGTTGCTATATAGGGAAACGGCGCCAGCAACATCAGGGCCCAAAGCAAGAGCCGCGACTCGTAGAGCCATCCGCGCCAAAGCGCAAACAGGGCAAACACCAGAATCGCGATGAAAAAAGTCCCCAGTGCAACCATGTTGTGGTATGCGTAGTAGAGAAGCGGCACGTTGTCAGGCCATTGATCCTGCGGATAGGCATCGAGTCCCTTTACTTCGGCATTGAAGTGTCGATAAGTGAGAAAACTCAGGACATCCGGGATGACGAGCGGATTGTCGAGCTTTTCCGTTTCCATGTTCGGCTGTCCCAAAATTGAGAGGGGCGCGCCATTTTCGTTGTGGAAGAGGCCCTCCATGGCTGAGAGCGTCGCAGGCTGATAGACAGCGACATTCCGTCCCTGGGCGTCGCCGAGCGGATACATCATCAGGCATGACGCGATCGCACCCGCGATGACGCCGGTGCGAATGAAGATTTGTGCATGCGCATGGTGCTGATCGGTCAGGAGATAAAATGCCCCGGTTGCGCTCATTACGATGCTGCCGGTTATCACCGCAGCAGTCATGTTGTGCGGGTACTGCCAGAGCAACCAAGGATTGGAGAGAAGACTAAAGAAGCTCTCAAGCTCGATCGCGCCACTGCTTGTGACTCGATATCCGACTGGATGCTGCATCCAGGCATTGGTCGCGATGATGAAATAACCGGACGACCAGGAACCTAGGAAAACGAGGAAGGCAGCGATCCAGTGAAGCCGGGGGCCAAGGCGTTTCTCGCCGAATAGAAAAAGACCCAGAAAGCTCGATTCCAGGAAGAACGCAAAGACCCCTTCCATCGCCAGCGGTTGTCCGATTACGCCGCCTGCCGATCTCGAAAATGCCGCCCAGTTTGTGCCGAACTGAAACTCCATGGGAATGCCGGTCACGACGCCCACGGCGAAATTGATTGCGAAGATACGCGCCCAGAAATGAGCTGCTTGATTGTACGCCTCGTTCGCAGTCCTGAGCGCGATTGTCTTGAGGATCAGGATGAGCAACGCGAGGCCCATCGTAAGTTGCGGAAAGAGGTAGTGGAAAACTACTGTAAACGCGAATTGAATGCGATCTAACGTCAGCGCGTCCACTGCTTATTCCCGTCGCAGGTGTTCAGGACCCTGTCGGTGCAATCAGGATGACACGAGCGACGGCTCCGAATCGATGTGAACTGGGTTCCCCTTCTGGACTCTCGGATTCCAACCACCCGTATAGGCCGGACGACCTCTCCGTGCAAGGTCTTAGCCGGAATTTAATTTTAAATGCTTGCAGCCCCCAATCTCGTGCCAGTCTTTGATCGTGAGGATCCTGTCGGCGAGGCGATTTCACATCCGTGCAGGTTCGTCGGTCTTGCCAACGTTATATTTTCTATGGTTGGGTATGGAGGAGCAGGAGATGGCAGCCATGAAACTCAAAAGAAAGCTGATTATGAGTTTATTAGGTGGCGCGATGCTGGCACTGCCAATGACCGCGCCGGCATTTGCAGAACCTTCCTATAGCGCAAATTCAAATTACATCCAGCCGGTCGATTGGTGGTGGGATCATTACAAAAACGACCGCAACGGTTACGCCAATTATGGCTGGCATAAGGGCTACTACGAATATAGCGGCCGGCGGTATTCCTGCACCCGCGCACGCCAACTACAGTCCCAGGTTTGGCAAGATCGGAGCACGGGCCATCCTGCTGCGGCTAGAGACGTACAGGAGGAAGCTGACGCAGCCCGAGCCGCTTGCTACAACCGATAATGATGATCTTCTGTTCGATCTTTTAGAGCGTAGCGATCTAGCGTTGGCCCAGTCAAAAGAAGCTGCGCGGAGCTAGTACTGATTTCTGTAGTGTTCAGCCGGCGCCGCGGTTGAAGACGGTGGGGCGAGGTTGAGACCGCGCGGCTGTTCATTGAACAGCGCCGCATATTGCCCCGGATAGGGAACAGACTTCGGACCGCCAGCCCTTAACTGGTAAGGCAGACTCACGGCCACCAAAGGGCAGCCGATGATCCTTACGGGCGTTCGACTCTCGGAGCCAGCAGAGGATCGAGCGGGTCCTGACCAGCCAGCTATTTAAGAATCTGAGGGCCCCTACCCGAACCACGACCATCAGCGATTCAAGTAAGAGGCGGGAAGGGACTTTGGCCTTTGGTATTCAGATCCTGTATTGCCCGGCGTTGGAATGTTTGAATTCCAGGCCTAGGCCAGGCCGCGTGAGATCAGGCGTCAAGAAGCCGTTGCAGGGGAGCAGCGTTCCGTCGAAAAGCATATGCTCGATACGCACATGATCGTGAAAGTATTCCAGGTGACAGACTGGAAGCGCAGCACAGCACGGATGAACGTGCAAAGACGGCGCGCAATGAGCGGACAGTAGAAGCGAGTGTGCCTCGCACAACGCTGTCACCTGGAGAAATCCAGTGATACCGGCGCAGCGCGTGGCGTCAGCTTGCAAAACATCGACGGCGCCGCTGGTTAACATTCGCTCGAAGTACGGTAAATCGTAACCATATTCTCCTGCGGCCACCTGCATTCCTCCCGGAACGTGATCGCGCAAGAAGTGTAGCCCCTCGAGATCGTCCGAAGAGACCGGCTCCTCAAACCATGAGACTCCGAGCTCGTGGAACCTATCGGCTAGGTCAAGCGCTTGCTTTCGCGTATAAGCGCCATTCGCATCCACGAACAACTTTACCTTTGATCCAATCGCCTCCCGCGCCGCGGCGACCCTTTCTACATCTCTGTATGGTTCGCGCCCGACCTTCATTTTGACTCGCGGTATTCCTTGCTCTGCCCATCCTGACAGCTGTCTTCGTAGCTGTTCTTCGCTATAAGAAGTGAAACCACCGCTTCCATATATCGGGACTCTGTCGCGGGCAGCGCCCAGCAAGGCTACCACTGGCAACTCGAGTATGCGCGCTTTCAAATCCCATAGAGCGCTGTCCGCCGCGGCGATAGCCATCGACGATATTCCGGGCCGACCTAGATTTCGGATCGTCCTAACCATGGCCAACCAATTCGAAGCGGTCGCCATTACATCCCGCCCGATAACAATTTCGGCAAGCAAATCGTTAAGGAGCATAGCGGTGCCTCGGTCGGCATAGGTATATCCGATACCGGTTCGATTGGCGGCAGTCGCCTCTACTACGACCAGCGTGGTGGCTTTCCATTCGAGCGTGCCATCAGATTCGGGAAA
>DATJRJ010000005.1:0-13862 GCA_035504735.1 Binataceae bacterium (SeqCode) | reverse complement strand
CTGATAAATCGACGAAGCAGGGGCCGCCGGCACAATCGAGCCGGCGGCCTTTTTGCGTTCCGGGCCGCGCGCATGGCAAGCTCGCCGCGGAGGTTACCTGAAATGGTCAAGATCTGGGGCCGCACCAATTCGATCAACGTGCAGAAGGTGATGTGGTGCGCAGGCGAAATCGGTCTCAAGTATGAACGCGTCGACGCCGGGCTGCAATTTGGGAAAAATCACGAGGACTGGTACCTGGCGATGAATCCCAATGGCCTGGTGCCGACCATCGAAGACGACGGCCTGGTGTTGTGGGAGTCGCACACCATCGTTCGCTACCTGGCGGCGAAGTATGGCGATGGCAAGCTCTATCCGGCCGATCCGCGCACACGCGCTGACGGCGAGCGCTGGATGGACTGGGCGCTCAGCACGTTGTTTCTCGACTCGCGAAATCTGTTCTGGGAGCTGATTCGGACGCCGCCCGAAAAACGCAATCCGGAGCTGATCGAGCGATCGCGCAAGTCGCTCTGCGATATCTGGGCGCGGCTCGATCGGGCGCTCGCCGGGCGCAAATTCGTCGCCGGGTCCGATCTCACCGTCGGCGACATTCCGGCCGGAACATGGGCGTTTCGATGGTACGCGCTGCCGATCGAGCGGCCGGAGCTGAAGAATCTGAGGGCCTGGTACGAACGGCTCACCGAGCGTCCCGCCTATCGCGAGCACGTGATGCTGCCGCTCAGCTAGTGTCGGCAGCCGTAGACGCGCATCACGTTGTCGCCCATCACTCTCTGGCGCGCCGGCTCGTGGAGTAGTCCGGCGAGATGCTCGACTTCCTCGATATAGTTGCCGACGTGATCGGGATGCGGAAAATCCGAGGCCCAGAAAAACTTGTCGGCGCCGCATAACTCGACCATCGCCGGGAGTGCGTGCTCATCCGGATCAGCCGAGATCCAGCATTGGCGCTCAAAATAGACGCTGGGCTTTTCGCGCAGATTGAGCTGGCGTCCGAGCAGGCTTTCGTAAACCGCATCCATCCGATCGAGCCAGTAGCTGATCCATCCGGCCCCCGCCTCGAGCAGCACCAGTCTGAGGCGCGGAAACTTGTCGAACACGGCGTACTCGAAGAAACTCGTGAAGGCATGACGAATCGCATCGGCGGCGGTGACGTTCAAGAAGTAACGGCGGCCACGCAGATATTGGAAATCGTAGCGGCCGGGCAGGGCCCATACCGGCTCGAGGGTCGGATGGATTCCGAGCGGAACGTCGAGCTCCTGGGCCTTGGCGAACAACACATCGTGATCCGGATGGCCGTGCGGCTTGCGGGTCATCGCGAACTGCGCGACCCATCCGCCGCGGCATCCAGCGCGCACCGCGCGTTCGAGCTCCTGCGCCGCGGCTGCGGGATCGCCGAGCGACAGATGGGCGATCGGAACGAGCCGGCCACCGCTATCTGAACAGAAATCGACAATCCAGCGGTTGTAGGCGCGAGTGCAGGCCTGGGCCAAGGCAGCGTCGCTGCATTCGGTTTCGTAAATCAGGCTGAGGGTGGGGTATAGAAACGCCGCCGCGAGCCCTTCGCGATCGATTCGCGACAGCCGCTCCGCGGGATCCATCGCGCCGAACGGTGCGACCGAACCATAGCCGCCGCGAAACCGGTCGCCGATCCGATCCTCGCGCCGCGCGCCCATCGCGCCCAGCGAGGCGAGACGTGCACCATGCATGATCTTCGAGGGCCGACCTCCGACCTCGAGGCGTTCCTCGCCCCTGGCGTCCTTGATGATACGCACGGCGCCGGTCCGGAAATCCGGATCGATGTAGCGTTCCCACAGGTCGGGCGGCTCGAGCACGTGACCGTCGGCATCGACGGCACCGGAGAACGAAAGCCGCTGAATCGTTTCCTCGATTTGTGCCATGGCTAATCCCGCGGCAGATGCAGCACCCGGTCGCCGATGATGTTGCGCATGATCTCGCTGGTGCCGCCCGCGATCGTGAGGGCGCGCGACCCGAGCATCCGCACCGCCCATTTGCCGTCGTCGATCGCGAAGGGCGCGTTGAGAGTCAACTGAGCGTAGGGCCCGAGCAGTTCCATCGCGAAACTGTTCATCCTGAGACTCAGCTCCGAGGCCGAGAGCTTGGTGATCGAGCCCTCGGGGCCGGGCGCCTCGCCGCGCATCCGTCGCGTTAGCTGGCGCATCACGGTGTACTTGAGCGCCGCGGCTTCGGTCGCGAACTGCGCGATTCGCTGGCGGACGTGGGCATCTTCCCAGGCGGTGCCGCCGTCGTGCGCGGTCGTTTTTGCCAGTTGCACGAGCTCGCGCGCATAACCAGCTAGGTCACGGTTCTCACCCACCCCCGAGCGCTCGAACATGAGCGTCGTAATCGCGACTTCCCAGCCGCGATTCTTCTCGCCGATCAAATTCGCCTTGGGCACCTTCACGTCCTCGAAGAAGACCTGATTGAAGCCGCTCGCGCCGGTCATCTGAACCAGCGGACGAACGGTCACGCCCGGGCTGTGCATATCGACCAGGATGTAGCTGATGCCCTTGTGCTTGGGCACGGTGGGGTCGGTGCGGACCAATAGGATGCACATATCGGCGTGCTGTGCGTCCGAAGTCCAGACCTTGCTGCCGTTGACGATGAAATAGTCGCCCTCTTCGACCGCGTGGGTCTGCAGCGAGGCGACGTCAGAGCCCGAGTTGGGTTCCGAATAACCCTGGCACCAGATTTCTTCGGCGGAGAGAATTTTCGGGACGTAGCGCTTCTTCTGCTCCTCCGTACCCCAGTGAATCAGGGTCGGCCCGACCATCATGATGCCCATCGTGTTGACCAGTCGCGGAGCGCGCGCCCGGCTGATCTCGTCGGCGTAGATTAGCCGCTGAGTCAGGCTGGCGCCGCGGCCGCCGTACTCGCGCGGCCAGCTAATCCCGACCCATCCGGCGGCGTGCATCTTCCGATGCCAGCGCAGCCGGCGCTGCCATTGCTCGTCGCTCTCTTCGAACATGAAGTCGATGGGCGGGACGCGCTCGCTCTCGGGCAGGTTCGCATCGAGCCAAGCGCGCAGCTCGTGGCGGAAAGTTTCGTCCTCAGGACTCGGATTGAAGTCCATGGTTAACCTCGCGGCAGGCCGAGCACCCGATCGCCAAGGATGTTGCGCTGGATTTCGCTGGTACCCCCGCCGATCGTCAAAGAGCGCGAGCTCAGCATCCGGTACGACCACTTGCCGCGATCGATCGCGTGCGGCGTGTCATGCAGGATTTGCGCGTAGGGACCCAGCAGCTCGTAGGCATAGCTGTGCATCCGGACCAGCAACTCCGAGGCGACCAGCTTGGTGATGGAGTTGTCGCTCCCCGGTTGGCCGCCGCGCAACAGGCGGGTGAGCTGGCGCATCGCGACATACTTGATAGCCGCGGCCTCGCAGGCGAACTGCGCGATACGCTGGCGGACGCTGGCGTCGTCCCATGCCGGCCGTCCGTCGCGCACGACCATCCGGGCGAGCCGTGCGAGATCGCGGGCGCTGTCGACATAGTCGCGATGCAACCCGATTCCCGAGCGCTCGAACATCAGGGTCGTGATCGCGACCTCCCAGCCGCGATTCTTCTCACCGACCAGATTGGCCTTGGGAACTTTTACGTCCTCGAAAAAAACCTGGTTGAAGCCGCTCGCGCCGGTCATCTGCACCAGCGGCCGGACGGTAACGCCCGGGCTGTGCATATCGACCAGCAGATAACTGATGCCCTTGTGTTTGGCCGCAGCGGTATCGGTGCGGACCAGCAGGATGCACATGTCAGCGTGGCGCGCATCGGACGTCCAGACCTTGGCGCCATTGACGATGAAGTAGTCGCCTTCTTCAACCGCTCTCGTTTGAAGCGAGCCGAGATCGGAGCCGGAGTTAGGCTCCGAGTATCCCTGGCACCAGATTTCGTCGCCCGAAAGGATCTTTGGAATGTAGCGCCGCTTCTGTTCCTCGGTGCCCCAGCGCACCAGGGTCGGCCCGACCATCAGCGTGCCGACGCTGATTAGCGCCGGCGCGTAGGCGCGCTGGAGTTCCTGCTCGTAGATGACCTGCTGCAGCAGCGTCGCGTCGCGCCCGCCGTACTCCTTGGGCCAGCTAATCCCGACCCATCCGCCAGAATGCAGCTTGCGATGCCAGTTAAGCCGGCGTTCCCAGGAATCCTCGCTCTCCTCGAACAGGAGATCCAGCGGCTCGATACGCTCGTTCTCGGGCAGATTGGCATCGAGCCAGGCGCGGAATTTGCGGCGGAAATCCTCGTCCTCGACGCTGAAGTTCAAATCCATGATCGTGCTCCCTCGCCGGACAAGATGGGAGTTTCGCACATACCGAGCCCGCTTCGCAAAAGCGCGTGATCGCCCGCTGGCGCCGTTGACAATCGACAATCCGGGGCGGAGATTTTGATCAAACCTCAACTCCGCGGAGGAACACGCCGGATGCGTCTCCTGCATACGATGCTGCGCGTAAATAATCTGGACGAGTCGCTCAAGTTCTATTGCGATGAACTCGGGATGAAGCTCCTGCGTAAGCAGGATTACCCGAGCGGCGAATTCACGCTGGCCTTCGTCGGCTACGGTGACGAGGCCTCGAACACGGTCCTCGAATTGACCTACAACTGGGGCAAGTCAGGCTACGAGCTCGGCAGTGCGTACGGCCATATCGCGATCGACGTCGAGGACCTCCATAAGACCTGCGCCGAGCTGAAGAAAAAGGGTGTCAAGATTTCGCGCGAGCCGGGCCCGATGAAGTTCGGCGGACCCTCGATTGCATTCATTGAAGACCCGACCGGTTACAAGATCGAGTTGATCGAGCGCAAAACGATACCGCACTGACCGATTGTGCCGTGCGGTTTCCGTCGGGGATGGAGATCTTATGAGAGTTTGGGACGCCGACGCTCATGTCGAGGAGTGGGATGGTACGTTCTCGGAGCGCTACTTCGATCCCACGATGTTCGATCGGCGGCCGATGGTTATCCAATCGCAGCGCGCGCTGCACTGGATGTGCGACGGCGAGACCGTGATGCCGAAATATATCGGCGGCGAGATGGACCGCTTCTTCGGCACGCCCCATTCAATCAACGGCAGGCGCGTTAACACGTTGACCAAGAAATCTGAATCGCTCGAAGCGCTCGAGATGCGCGGTACCAAAGACCGCCTCAAAGTGATGGACGAGGAGGGCATCGAGCTCAGCGTGCTCTACCCGACGCTGTTTCTGATCTGGCCGATTGCCCGTGATCCGGTGCTCGGCGACGCATGCGCCCGCTCCTACAACAACTGGCTATGCGAGGTTTGCAGCGAATCGCCCGATCGTCTGAAATGGGTTTCAATTGTGGACCCGGCCGAGCCACGGCTGGCGGCGGCCGAGATCGAGCGGACCAAGAAGATGGGCGCGGCCGGCACGATGGTGCTTGGAATGGTCGGCACGCGGGCCGTGACCGATCCCCATTTCGCCGCGCTCTGGGATGCTGCCGGGCAGGTCGACATGCCGATGTCGGTGCACGTCGGCGAGTGTACGCCGCTGGGCTACCTGGCCTTTCATCAATCGCTGCTGATGGCGTTTTGGCGCTTCGCCTTTACCGGAATTCTCGATAAATATCCTGAGCTGCACGTCTCGTTCCTGGAAGCCGGCTCGATGTGGGTGCCATACCTTCTTGGCCGGCTCGAGGACCTTACGCATGGGCAGCGTTTCGCGACTATCAAGAATCCTGATCGATCAGAAAAGCTGCCCTCGCGGCTGATCGGCGTGGGCAGGCTGGCAGCGGCCGACGCGCCCTGGCCGGAGCTCACGCCCGAGGAGTACATCAAGCGCGGCAACATCTTTTTCGGTTTCGAAGTCGAGGACAAGTTGCTGCCGTGGTGTATCGACGAATACGGCCCCGATTGCTGGCTGTTCGGATCGGACATACCGCATTACGATCGGCTCAAATACGCCGCCAAGGCTTTCCAGCAGCGGTCCGACATCAGCGAGTCGAACAAGCGTAAACTCCTCTGCGAGAACACGGCGCGTTACTACAAGTGGCCGATTCCGAAATAGCTCGAATTCGGCACGCCGACTGAGCTTTTAGCTTACCGGCTTGCATCCCGCAGCGGGCTTCGGCGCCGGATTGCTTGAGCGCCAATGTGTGGAGGCATACTTTTTTTGTATGGGGCGCGCAGCGCGCGCAGTTGTATGTTGGGGGATGGCGGGAGCGTTGACTGCGCTGCCAGGCTGTACCCCATACGTCCAAGGCTACGCCTATACCACGCATCAAACGTTCACGAGCGGTACTTCTCCGGCCGCACCTCAGCCCGCGCCCGCGCCGACTCCGACGCCGCCGGCCGACGCATCCGCGAGTCCGCCACCTGGAACACATTCCGAGTTGAGCGACCAGCTTACCTACTATTTGCAGGGTCATCGCCTGCCGCTGGCCGGCGCGCAGGTCGTGAACTCGCCGGCCGGTAATCAGAAAGTAATCCTTTATGGATTCGTCGCGACCACCAAGGGAAAGGCCGATGCCGAGGATCGGACACGGAAGTTTTTGCACGAGCCAGACGCAGTGATCGATAACCGAATCGTGATCAGGCCTGAACTGCTGACGCCCAATCAATCGCTGAGCGCCGCCACCTCGTCGTTCCCGCCCACCGCGGCTTCACCATCGGTGACGACTCCGACCTCGGGCGGCACCGCATCCGCGCCGCTCCAGCAATTGCAACCGGCACAGGTCAACGAATTGCTGGGCGCGCTGTTGCTCGGGATGGCGTTGGTATCGACGCTGCCTACGACGGGCATTCCGGGTGCGCCGGCGACACCGGGCTCATCGGCACCGCCTGTTTCTACGTCGTCGTCACCCTGACGTTTTAGCCCGAATAGACTACTGGCTGGCGCGTCTGAGGCGGCGAATCGGCGAGCTCGCTTTGCTTGCGAGGCGCAAATATCCGGTTTGAAAGTCCGAGCGCTGTCGCCAACGGCTGGAGCGGTCTTGAATCGATTCCGCGGTCGGTCAGGGCCGCATAGACGAATTCCTGTGGAGTTTCCAGGTTCGGTTCCAGACCGAGCCGGCGGGCGAGGGTGATAACTTCAAGCGCGACTTGCGTCGTGGTGGGATCGGGCTTGGCGACGGCGGCGGTCACCGCCCCGGCGATCATCGTGCTGAAAGCGGCGTTGGCTCCGGATCGATCGATTCGATCGCATCCGTACTCTGCAATTTCATCCGCGATTTTCAGTGCACCGTCATAAGCACGAGGATCGAGGTTGCCGGCCTGGCGCCGGATCTCTGTCTCCAGCCGATGGCCGAGCGTGAACTCGGCGAACTGGCGCACCGGCGCGGGCAAATCGAAACCGGCGCCCTGCAGCATTTGCGCGACTTGCTCGAACTCATTGACCAGATGGGCGAACTGCGCGCTGAAACCTCCGAGCAGATCGCCATAGACGATTTGGCACATCGCGTGTCGGCCGCCGGGCAGCAGATCGTCGAGGCCGAACTCCTCGGGCCCGAATTCCTCCTGCATCATACGCAGCAGCGCAGGCAGCGAGGCCAAGTTCATGCGCTGCCAGAGCTTTTGTGCGGAATCCTTGAAATGCGCAGCGCCGCGGAACGGATGCAGCGCGCAATAAAAATCGAGTTCGCCCAGATGCAACGCCGCTACCGAGTAGTCGTGCCGCTCACCGCTCAGCGTGGATTCGAGAATCAGCCGACTAATCGCGAGCGTCAGACGGCCATGCTGATGCTGGCGATGATGCTGTTTGCGATAGCTGAAGTCGCCATAGATGCCACTCCGATCGTCGCCGGCGAGGGCCGTGATCGCTAGATGGGCCGCGATGCGGCCGTGGGTGGCGCGACTCGGCGATACCAAACGCCGAAAGACATCGGCTCCATTGCCCATTTCGGGCAGATTGCTCTTCGCTTCCGCCAAATGCTCCAGGAGCCGGTCGGTGGGGGCCTCGATACCCAGTCCGGTCATCAGGTCGAGTACGCGGCCCGCATACTTCATCACCTGGACGGCTTCGATACCCGAGATTTCCGAGAAGAACCAGCCGCAACTTGTGTACATCAACATCGCGTTGCGCTGCAGTTCGAGCAGCCGCAGAGCGCGCGATTGGTCGTTGCCGTGCAGATGCCGTCCGGCGAGCTGGGCCAGGAAGGGCGCGCGGTTGGCTGCGCGATCCAGCACCAGATCGATGTAGGCATCGCGGGCGCTCCACGGATCGCGAAACAGATAGGCGCCGTATTCCTCGAAGACCTGCGCTGCGCGATCACGCAGATCGTCGAAGCCGGCACGCAGCGGCGCGCGCCACGCCTGGTTCCATCCCTGACGTCCCCCGCCCTGGCATCCGCAGTCCCGCACCCAGCGCCCGACCCCGTGATCGCAACTCCAGGCGGTTCCTTCTCCATTGGGGCCCGCTTTGATCTCGGCTTCCCACTCCGGCGGATGAGATTCGAGAAACTCACCGTAGTTGGTGACCTGGAAACCGTGCGCCGGCGCCTCGACCTCGGTCGCGTAGGCGAGCGATCGATCGCCGAAGTGCGAATGATGGCCATAGGTCTCGCCGTCGGTGGCGACGTGGACCAGCGTGCCCTCCGGACCCCGCGCCTGCTCGAAGCGGTCGACCAGTGTCTGGCTCGAGAACAGGGCGCCCTCAAACGCGATCGCACGCGCGACCGCGCCGTCGTAAAAGAAGATTGCGAGGGAACGCCGGGAGCCGTCGCGATGAAAGTAACGATACGCGAGCCGCGGATCGACGCTGCCATCCGCGACCCTGACCCACTCACCGCCCGCAAGCGGGCGCACCCGTTCGGCCTGGTACGGCGACAGGATTACGTAGCGCATGCCGGCATCGATCAGTGCGCCGAGGGTCGCATCGTTGCAGGCGGTCTCGGGCAGCCACAGCGCTTCGGGCGGGCGATCGAAATGATGCCGAAAGGTGGCGATTCCCCAGTTGATTTGGGTGCGTCGATCGCGCTCGTTGCACAGCGGCAGAATCGCGTGATTGTAAGCCTGCGCGATCGCGTTACCATGGCCATTCCGGGCGCGCAGGCTGGAACGGTCGGCCGCGAGAATCCGCGCGTAGGTCTGCGGATGCATCCGCTCGATCCAACTCATCAGTGTTGGCCCGAAGTTGAAGCTTATAGACGCATAATTGTTGACGATTCGCTCGACGTTGCCGTCGCCGTCGAAGATCCGCGCGAAGCTGTTGGGTCGGTAGCATTCCGCGTGGATCCGTTCGTTCCAGTCATGGAAAGGGCGGGCGCTATCCTCGGGATCGAGTGCGCCGGTCCACGGATTCTCGCGCGGCGGCTGATAGAAGTGACAATGGACAATAACCGGATTCATCGGTCCATCCAGAGCCGCAAGGCGCTGCCGGGACTCTGGCTAAACTTTCGACCAACAATCGTACAGGCCGAGTCCATCTCAATCCACTTCATTTCATCGCAGATTTAACCAGACCCTAACCAGGGTGGCAGTCGCCTGCCCGTGACCGTTGCTTTAGAATTTCAATGTGAACGAAATTTCAGCGTCCGATGCGGTGGGGCCGGAGGAGCAGAGCGGCTTACGGTTTCATCATCATGTGATCGAGGCCGTGACCCCATCCGTGGACGGCGGACGATACCCGGCCAAACGCATCGTCGGCGAGCAGTGCGTGGTCGAGGCCGATGTGTTTCGCGACGGACACCAGGTAGTACGCGCGGCGGTGCGATGGCGGCGGACGCGCGACAGTTTATTTGTGGAATCGCCGATGGAGTTGGTGGACAACGACCGCTGGCGCGGCCAGTTCCCCCTCGACGAAAACACTCGCTACGTTTTCACCGTCATCGCCTGGACCGATCCTTATGCCTCGTGGCTGGCCGACTTCAGAAAATGGGTCGAGGCCGGGCGGCGCGACATCGCTTCGGAACTGCTCGAAGGAATCGGGCTGCTGAAGGAGATTCACCGACGTGCCCGAGGCGATGAGAAACGATCACTCGGCGCGTTTTTGGCGGCACTCGAAGATCAGAGTGACGGACGGGCGGCGCTCGCGATCTTCTCCGATCCGAAGCTCAGTGAGTTGGCGACCCAGGTTGGCCATCGCGTCGACCCGACTATCTACGAGCCTGCGCTGGAGGTCATCGCCGATCGGCCGCGCGCCCGATGCAGCGCATGGTACGAGATGTTCCCGCGCTCGCAGGGAAGCGCGCCCGGCCGTGGCGCAACCCTGCGCGAGGCCGCGGCACGCCTGGTGGACATCCACGAGATGGGCTTCGACGTGGTTTATCTCACACCGATCCATCCGATCGGCCAGACCTTTCGCAAAGGCCCCAACAACTCGCCGGTGGCGAATCCCGACAGTCCCGGCAGTCCGTGGGCGATCGGCAGTGAAGTGGGCGGTCACACCGCGATCGAACCGGCGCTGGGCGGGCCCAAGGATTTCGATTATTTCGTGGCCGAAGCCAACGGCCTTGGGATGGAAGTGGCGCTCGACTTCGCGCTCCAATGCTCGCCCGACCATCCGTGGATCGCCGAGCATCCCGAGTGGTTCTACCACCGGCCCGACGGTTCAATTCGATACGCCGAGAATCCGCCCAAGGAATACCAGGACATCTATCCGCTGAATTTCGATTCGCCCGAGCGCGAAGCGATGGCTCTCGAGATACGCGAGATTCTGCGCTTCTGGATCGGCCGCGGGGTAAAGGTTTTCCGGGTCGATAATCCGCATACCAAGCCGGTCGATTTCTGGGAGTGGCTAATCGGCGAAATCCAAGCTGCGAATCCGGAGGTTATCTTTCTAGCCGAAGCTTTCACGCGGCCCAAGATGATGCGGGCGTTGGCCAAGGCCGGCTTCACGCAGTCCTATACCTATTTCACCTGGCGCAGCACCAAGACCGAGCTGACCGAGTATCTGACCGAACTGACTCAGACGCCGATGCAGGATTATTTCCGGCCTAATTTTTTTACCAATACCCCGGATATCCTGATGCCGATTCTGCAGCGTGGCGGCGCGCCGGCCTTCAAGATGCGCCTGGTGCTGGCGGCGACGCTCTCTCCGGCCTACGGAATCTACAGCGGCTACGAGTTGTGCGAGAACGACGCAATTCCAGGCACCGAGGACTATCGCAATTCGGAGAAGTACGAGATTCGGGTGCGTGACTGGAACCGGCTTGGCAACATCAAGGGCTTCATCGCGAAGCTAAACCAGATTCGACGCGATAACCCCGCGCTGCAGCTATTTACGAACCTGCGGTTTCTAACCACCGATAACGAGCAGATAATGTTGTATGTGAAGGCCACCGACGATTTCCGCAACGTTATCCTGGTGGCCGTGAATCTGGATCCCTCCGCCACGCACGAATGTACCGCCTTGGTTCCGGCCGCGGCCGTCGGCGCCGATGCCGGGCAGACCTACTGGGTGACCGACCTGCTGACCGGCAATCGCTACCGATGGTCGGAGCGCAACTACGTGCGGCTGGATCCGCAGGCCGAGCCGGCCCATCTATTCCTGGTGAGCAGGGGGCTTTAGTGGCGCAACCGGAAATCGTGCTGGCAGACGATCCGCTCTGGTACAAGGACGCGATCTTCTACGAGCTTCGCGTGCGCTCGTACTACGACAGCGACGGCGATGGCATCGGGGACTTTCGCGGCTTGACCGAGAAGCTCGAATACCTGCAGCATCTTGGTGTCACCGCGCTGTGGCTGCTGCCGTTCTATCCTTCGCCGCTGCGCGACGACGGCTACGACATCTCGGATTATACCGCTATCCATCCCGATTGCGGCACGCTGCATGATTTCAAGCGCTTCCTCAGAGAGGCCCATCGGTGCGGGCTGCGCGTGATCACCGAGCTGGTGGTGAATCACACCTCAGATCAGCATCCCTGGTTTCAGCGCGCGCGGCGCTCGCCACCCGGCAGCCGCTATCGCGATTTCTATATCTGGAGCGATACCGCCGAGAAGTTCAAAGAAGCGCGCATCATCTTCCAGGACTTCGAGCCGTCCAACTGGTCGTGGGATCCGCTCGCGCACGCCTATTACTTCCATCGTTTCTATTCGCATCAGCCCGATCTCAATTACGACAATCCCGAGGTCCGGCGCGCGACTCTCAATGCGCTCGATTTCTGGTTCTCGATGGGCGTGGATGGGATGCGGCTCGATGCGATCCCGTACCTCTATAAGCGCGAAGGCACGAGCTGTGAAAATCTGCATGAAACCCACGTCTTCCTGCAGGAGATGCGCGCGCACGTCGACCAGAAGTTCAAAAACCGCATGTTCCTGGCCGAGGCTAACCAATGGCCCGAAGACGCGGTCGCCTATCTTAACGCCTCCGAATGCCACATGGCATTTCACTTTCCCGTGATGCCCCGCATCTTCATGTCGGTGCGGATGGAGGATCGCTTCCCGCTCATCGACATCTGGAATCAGACCCCGCCGATCGACGAGACCTGCCAATGGGCGCTGTTCCTGCGCAATCATGATGAGCTGACGCTCGAAATGGTCACCGAGGAGGAGCGCGAGTACATGTACCGCGCCTATGCGCAGGAATCGCGCATGCGGCTTAACCTCGGCATCCGCCGCCGGCTCGCGCCGCTGCTCGGCAACAACCGCCGTACCATCGAGCTGGTCAATGCGCTGCTGTTATCGATGCCGGGGACGCCGGTGATTTATTACGGCGACGAAATCGGCATGGGCGACAATGTCTACCTCGGCGACCGGGACGGCGTGCGCACGCCGATGCAATGGAGCGGCGATCGCAATGCTGGCTTCTCCAGCGCTAATCCGCAGCAGCTCATCCTGCCGGTCATTATCGATCACGAGTATCACTACCAGACCGTCAACGTCGAAGCGCAGGATCGCAACCGCCATTCGCTGCTGTGGTGGATGCGCCGGCTGATTGCGCTGCGCAAACAATACAAGGCGTTCGGCCGCGGCACGATGGAGTTGTTAAGTCCCGAAAATGCCCGCGTGCTCGCGTTCGTGCGCGGGTATGGCGATGAGCGGATTCTGGTGGTGGCGAACCTGTCGCGCTTCGTTCAGTACGTCGAGCTGGACTTGAGCCGCTTTCGCGGGATGGTGCCGGTCGAGCTCATCGGACGGACTGCATTTCCGCCGATCGGCGAGCAGCCTTACTTTCTGACGCTTGGGCCGCATAACTTCGACTGGTTCGCACTCGAACCACCGCGCAAGGAGACTATCGAGCTGGCCGCCGCCGCCGCGAGCACGCCGCGTATCGAGGCTGCCGCCGGCTCCTGGGACAGTTTCATCCGCGGCGATGGGCGCGAGTTCCTCGGTCCGGCGCTGGCCAACTATCTGCCGCGCGCGCGATGGTTCCGAAGTAAGGCCCGCAACGTCAAACGGGCGGCGATCAACGATCTGATTCCGGTTCACGAATCTAGCGGCACGGTGCTCGGCCTGGTCGGTGTCGAATACACGTATGGCGAGCTGGAAACCTACGTGATTCCGATCGGGTTGGCCGAGGGCGATCGGGCGGCGGACCTGCGCGCGCGGACGCCGCAGCATGCAATCGCCGAGCTGCGCCTAACCGGCCGTAACGGCGGCGTCGACGGATTGGTATACGACGCGGGCGCCGACCCGGAATTCTGCCATGCGTTGCTCGGCATCATCGAACGCCGCCGCCATCTACGCGGCGAGCTGGGCGAACTGCGGGTTGGCGTCACGGCTGCCTGGCCCGGGATTCACGAATCATTGGACGGCACCACCGAGGTCAGGCCAATTCGCGCCGAGCAGAGCAATTTTTCGATGGTATTCGGCGACCGGCTGATTCTGAAGATGTTTCGGCGCCTCGACCGCGGCCTCAATCCGGATCTCGAGGTCGGGCGCTTTCTAACCGAGCGGGCAAACTTTCCTCACTCGCCGCCGCTGGCCGGATGGCTCGAATATCACACCGGCCGCGATGAACCCAAAACCAT
>DATJRJ010000004.1:0-10652 GCA_035504735.1 Binataceae bacterium (SeqCode) | reverse complement strand
CGCCGGCGTTGGAGATCAGCCAGGCTCGAAGGTCAGGACGGTGCGCGCGACCTCGCCGGCCTTCATCGCGCGGAAGGCCTCGTTGACATCCTCGAGTCGCCCGCGGGTCGAGATCATGTCATCGAGGTTGAGGCGTCCCTGCAGGTAGAGATCGACGTAGCGCGGCATGTCTATACGGAAGCGATTCGATCCCATGTTGCAGCCCTGCAGCCGGCGTTCGCCCCAGAACAGCGAAAAACCATCGACCTCGACTTTCTGACCGATCGGAATCATTCCCACCACGGTGGCGACGCCGCCCGGCGCCAGCGACTCAAAGGCCTGCTCGGCGACCGCCTTGAGCCCGATCGCCTCGAAGGAATACTGGACGCCGCCGCGCACGATGTTGCGGATGGCACTCACCGGGTCGCCCTGCGAGGCATCGACCGTATGCGTTGCGCCCAGTCGTTTGGCGAGCGCCAGCTTGGATTCATGCATGTCGACCGCGATAATTACGCGCGCACCCGCCAACCGCGCGCCCTGGATAGCTGCCAGTCCGACGCCGCCCGCACCGAACACCGCCACCGTCGAGCCGGCCTCGATCTTAGCCGTATTCATCACCGCGCCGAGCCCGGTGGTCACGCCGCAGCCGATCAGCGCAGCGCGATCGAGCGGCATTTCGTCGGGAATCTTCACCAGCGCGTTTTCATGGACCAGGATCTTTTCCGCGTAGCCTGAGATTTCGAGAAACTGAAAAACCGGCTTGCCGCCGCTCGAGAGTCGTGGCTTCGCCGCCGCCGGACGCTGGGTTGCGGCGCGGTTGTAACAGCGGTTCGGATGGCCGCTCAGGCATTGCTCGCAATAGCCGCAGAACACCGAGAGACAAGCGATCACGTGATCGCCGGCCTTCAGATAGTTCACTGCGGAGCCGGCCCGCTCCACGATACCGGCGACCTCGTGGCCCAGCACCGCAGGCGCCGGATGCGGGTAGAGCCCATCGATGAAATGCAGGTCGCTGTGGCATACGCCGCACGCCACGGTGCGCACTAGTACTTCGCGTTCCTGCGGTTCGTCGATATCGACTTGCTCAATCGAGAGCGGCTGGTTCGGGGCGTGAAACATCGCAGCCTTCATGTCGGTTACACCTCTTAGGTTTGATCGTCGCGGCGTTCGTTATCAGTGCGCGGCTGCTCGGCGAATGAACTCTACTAAACCGGCGGCCGCATTGCACAGACCCGCGCGGGCAGCGCGCTTTATGGAAAAAGATTCGGCGGCGCGGTACCGCTTATCGGCACTTCCGGAATTCCGGCAGCCGGCGATCCGGCGGGCGCGAACAGCGCCGCATCGGCATCGTGATAGATGAGCTTCCATCCGGGATTGGCGCTCATCGGCAGGTAAGCCTTGCACTTGATCGGGATTAGCACGAAATCGTGCGGGTAGCGCTTGAGGACTTCTGCGGCGCCGGGCCGGTTCAAATAAAAGGTCAGATAATCGTCGAAGACCTTTTCGGGATAGACGGTATCGTAGCGGCCGTCGATGAAGACCTTCGAGCCCGGCCACAGATGCCAGATCAGGTATTCGCCCCAGTTGAAGTCGCATAGCAGATTGCCGTGCAGATGATGGGTTTCCATGAAGGCCACCGCTCCAACCGGATAGCGGCCGGCGTCCAGCAGCGGTCCGCTAAACAGGCCGGTGTATCCGGCCAGCGCGATCGCGGCCGCGGCCATTATCAGTTGATTCACCGGCGCTTGGCGTAGCGGCGGCGGCGCGGCCGTATCAGCGGCGTCCGCAGTTCGTCCGGCAGCCATCGCAAGCTCGGCATGGCGCGCGAGCGGGGCCGCGGCCGCGATCACAGCGAGCGCCATGTTGCGCACCGACAACAGCGCCGCGGCGGTCATCATGATGGCCACGGCGATCAGCGGTAAATCTCCGCCGCGCGGCGCCATCACGATGCTCAGCACGAAGCCGCCGAGCAAGGCAATCACGGCGCCGTAGTAAATTATCCCGAGCGGCGCGAGATGAGCCTGCACGACCAGCGCGCGGCCCATCGGACGCCAGTCGCTCACGGCGCCACGCGTGAACGGATTCGCCAGCGCATGGCCGACCGCGTACCACATCCCGATGCCGTAGGGATTCAGCAGCGTGGCAACGATTGCGGCGATCGTGATCGCGCCGGGATAGATGGCGCGTCGGAGGCCGCGATGGACGAGCAGATCCTGGGCTGCGATCACGATCGTGAACAATCCCAGCGTTGCGATTCCGACGATAAAACCGCCGTGCAGGTTTGCCCATAGCGCGAGCATCGGAATCGCGAGCCACAACAGCGCACGGCCGCGGTAGTTGTAGCGCGTCAGCATCGCTATCAGGATGCTCAGGAAGGCGAAGGTGAAAAGCTGCGGGCGAAACTGGAGCTGTGGTGAGAGCGCCAGCGCCGCTGCCAGCATCAGCAAAAGCTGCAGCGTGATCGAGGCGCTCGTCTCCGCCATCGCGACTGCGACGAAGATCAACGTCACCGCGGTCATCGCAAATTTCCAGAGCTTGAGCCCGACGACGCCGAACAAATTATAGAGCGCAGCCATCAGGACCTCGGTCAGCCACTCGTGGTTATGCCACGGCAGGCCGAAGGCCGAGTAGGAATAGGGATCGCTGAGTGTCAGGTGGCCGTGAGCCAGCGTCGCCTGGCCGAAACGCAGATGGCCCCATAGGTCGGGGTCGGCGAAGCGAGTTGCGTCGGCCACCGCGATCGCGACCAGCATCGCCGCCGGCGAATAGCGCAACAGCGACGCAGCGCCGCGCCTCGCGCGCTCGCTCATCTGTCGGTCGAGCTGGCTACTTGCGGGCTGAAACGCAGATGGTTTCGTTGTCCAGGCGCAACCCGCCATCCTTGACGAAGCGCCGCGCTTCGCTCAGAACCGCATCCATCACCCGTTTGCGCGTCTCGCTGTCGAGCTTATCGACCATGGTCCGAAACGGCGTGGCAACGTCGTAACGAAACTGCGCAAATTCCTCGGGCGATTTGAATTCGTAAGTGATGTTCATCGGTTCCAGAACGAAATCGCTGAAACCCGCATCCTTGAACGAACGCGCCAGCGCGACGCGATCGCACAGGCGGCAGGGGTCGGGGCTGCCGGGCGGTGGCGGGGGCAGATTGGCGATTTTGCGGACGGTCTCGCCGGCCAGGCTGATCATCGGGACCTTGTCAGGCGTGCCCCATACCGCGGCTGCGAGCCGGCCGCCGTCGGCCAGCAGCGTGCGCATCCGGCCGAGCGCGCCCGTCAGGTCGGGCAGGAACATCAGCCCCCAGCGGGAAAGGATCGCATTGAAGTCGTGCTCGGGCAGCGCGATGCTTTCGGCATCGAGCTGGCGGAACTCGATGTTGGTGAGGCCGAGCTGCGCCGCCCGATGACGCGCGGCCTGCAGCATGCCGGTCGAATGATCGACGGCGAGGACTTTGCCTTTGGGTCCGACCTTGCGGGCGGCGCTGACCGCCGGCTCACCGATTCCGGTTGCTATATCGAGCACGCGCCCGCCGGACTGGATGCCGGCCATTTCAATCAGCCGATTACTGACGACCTGCGCGGCCTGCTCGAAAGTCGGCCACCATTTCGTCCATCCTGCGGCGGCCTCATCCCAGTTACGACTTGGATCGAGTGTTTCTGGCATATAGCTATAGCCCCTTCTTCAGTTCCGGCGCGGGCCGGAAGCCGACCGTACGGATGGCAGCGATCGTCATTGGCGCCTGGGTGCGCGGATTGAAGCCGGCGCGCGCGCGATGACGGCGCACCGAAAACGTCCCGAAACCCGGAACCCAGAAGCGCTTGTCCCTCCGAATCGCCCGCGCTATCAGATCAAACGTCGAATCAATCGTGACGGCAACTTTCGCCTTTGGCTGGCGCGTCGAGCGCGCCACCGCTTCGATCAAATCCGCCTTGGTCATGGGCGGCCCCTCCCCATGCGTCTTTCTCCCTACAGCGGGCGAAACGCGAACGCAAGTGCTCCGCTCAGGGCCGCATCCGATCGATCTCGCGCCAGGCCAGACCCCAGCGTACGCCCTGGTCGCTGATCACAACCTCCTCGACATCGAAACGCGCCATCACGCGCTCCAGAATTGCCGTGCCGGCAAAGATCACGTCGACCCGGCCCTCGACGAGCCCAGGGAGTTTGCGCCGTTCCTGACTTGGCAGCGTGCCGAACAGCTCCAGGGTGTGTCCGACTTCGGCGCGCGAGAGCCGATAGCCGTGTACGGTAGCCGAATCGTAATCGATCAGCTTCAGCGCCACGGCGCAAACGGTCGTGGCCGTGCCCGCGATTCCTACCATGGTCTCGGGCCGGTAGTTCCAGTTGAGCGAATCGATCTCATTATCGATCGTCGCGCGCAACGCCGTAACCTCGGCAGGAGCAGGCGGATCGTGATGAATATGACGCTCGGTCAGGCGCACCGAGCCCATCTGGAGGCTTACCGCGTGAAGCTCCGCTCCCGGGTCAGTTCGGATGAATTCGGTCGACCCGCCGCCGATATCCACAATCAGGACGCGCGCGGCGGGATCGAGCCGCAAACCGCGCACGACGGCCAGGTACGAGAGCTGGGCCTCAGTTTCGCCGCTAATGACGCTGAGTTCGATTCCGGCCTTGGCGCGCACCTGGGCCAGAAATGAAGCGCCGTCGGCGACATCGCGCAGCGCCGCGGTGGCAACCGCGGTGATCCGTTCGACGCCCAGTTCGCGCGCGCGCACAGCGAATTCCACGATCGCATCGAGAGTGGTCTGCGCCGCGGCCGGATCGAGTCGCCCGCTGCGCTCGACGCCACGCCCGAGCCGCGTTATCCGCGCGAGGTCGGCCAGCGGCACCAGCGTACCGTCGGAGCGGGGCTCGACCGCCAGCATCAGAACGGTATTGGTCCCGACATCAATGGTGGCGATTCGCTGAACGCCAGATGAAGCCATCTAGGCATCTCCCGACGCGGCGGCGTGCGGAACGGGGCCGTCAGGCGTAATCGCGTTGCTCGCGATCCAGCGATCGACGGCGAGCAGCGCGCGTTCCCCGATCGCGGTCTTCTTGGCGCGTCCGCGAAGACGGCTCCCGAGCTCCGGCATCAGGCCGAAATTTGCATTCATCGGCTGAAAATCCTGCCGTTTCGGATCGACGATATATGCGATCAATGATCCCAATGCGGTCTCGGGTGGCGGCACCACCAGTGGCAATCCAGTACAGATCCGGGCCGCGTTGATCGCGGCGAGCAGACCCGCCGCCGCGGACTCGATATAGCCTTCGACGCCGACCATCTGGCCGGCCAAGAACAGCTCGTCGCGCGAACGCAATTGGAGCGTGGGACGCAGCAGGCGCGGCGAATCGATAAACGTGTTGCGATGTAACGAGCCCAGGCGTACGAACTCGGCGCGTTCGAGCCCGGGAATCATTCGTAGCACGCGCCGCTGCTCGGGATAGGTCATCTTGGTCTGAAAGCCGACGATATTGTAGATGCGCTTGAGGCGATCGTCCTGCCGGAGCTGCACGGCCGCAAACGGGGTGCGCCCGTTGCGCGGATCGATTAGGCCGACCGGACGCATCGGCCCGAACGCGAGTGTCAGCGGCCCGCGCCGCGCCAGCTCCTCGATCGGCAGGCAACCCTCGAAGTAGATCATCCGCTCGAAGGTGTGCGCCGGAACTTTTTCCGCCGCCACCAGCGCCTCTACGAAGCTTCGGTACTGCGCCTCATCGAGCGGGCAGTTGAGATAATCCTCTCCGCCCTTACCGTAACGCGAGGCGCGAAATGCCACGCCCATGTCGATCGATTCGGACGTCACGATCGGCGCGATGGCGTCATAGAAATAGAGATTGCGCGAGCCAATCAGGCGGTCGAGCTCGGCCGATAACGCCGGACTGGTGAGCGGCCCAGTCGCGACGATAGTCGGACCCAGCGGCAGCGCCGTGACCTCCCGGCGCACGATCTCGATCAGCGGATCGGCGGAGAGCGCCGCGGTCAGCCCGCTCGCGAATTCCTTGCGATCGACAGCCAGCGCCGCACCGGCCGGTACACGGGTCCGGTCGGCGACCGCCAGTACGATCGAGCCGAGCCGGCGCAGCTCTTCCTTCAGGATTCCGACCGCCGTCTCGAGTGAGGTATTACGTAGCGAGTTCGAGCATACCAGCTCGCCGAACAGCCCCGTCGAATGCGCCTCGGTCATCCGCACCGGCCGCATCTCAAATAGCCGCACGCGTATCCCGCGCCGGGCGAGCTGATAAGCGGCTTCGCTACCCGCGAGGCCCGCGCCGATTACGTTTACGATCGGAGTATCCATGCAGAAGGTAGAAGTGTAGGGCTGCCCGCGCGCAGATGCCAGCGCTTGGCTCCGGCCACCTGAAATGTGCTACCGATCATCCAGGAAAACTCCGCTAACGGGAGTAACGCAATGGGATTGTTGGTCAATGGCGAATGGCATGACGATTGGTATGACACCAAATCGAGCGGCGGCCGCTTCAACCGCTCCGAGTCGGCTTTCCGCAATTGGGTGACTGCTGATGGCGCGCCCGGCCTGAGCGGCAGCGGCGGTTTCAAGGCCGAGCCCGGCCGCTACCATCTCTATGTTTCGCTCTCCTGCCCCTGGGCCCACCGGACAGTAATTTTTCGCAAGCTCAAGCGGCTCGAAGACGTGATTTCGATGTCGTGCGTGGGACCGTCGATGGGTAATCGCGGATGGGCCTTCAGCGGCAACGGCAACGGTCATAATTCGTTCGGCGCGATGTCCGATCCGCTCCACGGCGCGAACTATCTGTACGAAGCGTACGTTAGAGCCAAACCCGACTATACCGGCCGCGTCACCGTGCCGGTGCTATGGGACAAGCGCCTCGGCACGGTCGTGAATAACGAGTCGTCCGAGATCATCCGGATGCTCAACAGCGCGTTCGACCAATGGGGCGACGCGTCGCTCGACTTTTATCCCAAGGAGCTGCGCGCCGAGATCGATCGCGTCAACGCGCTCATCTATCCCAACGTCAACAACGGGGTCTATCGATGTGGTTTTGCGACTACGCAGGCGGCCTATGAGGAAGCCTTCGATGCGCTGTTCGCGACGCTGGACGATCTGGAATCGCGGCTCTCGCGGCAGCGCTACCTCGCCGGCGCGCGGCTGACCGAAGCGGACTGGCGTTTCTTCACGACCCTGGTGCGCTTCGATCCGGTCTACCATGGGCACTTCAAGTGCAATCTGAGGCGTATCGTCGATTACCCGAACTTGTGGTCCTATACGCGCGACCTCTACCAGCTTGCCGGAGTTGCCGAGACCGTCGATCTCGAGCAAATCAAGCATCACTACTATTGGAGCCAGGTGACGGTTAATCCCAGCCGCATCGTGGCCAAGGGGCCGGCGATCGATTTCACTACGCCGCACGACCGCGCCCGTCTCGGCGTTCACTGAGGCACGGAGAATTCAGATGGCTACCTCGTGGGGCGAACCGACCAATCAACAAGAAGCGATCAACTGGGTTGAGAAAACGACCCGCGCCGCAGACCGATTTCATCAGGTCTGGGAAGCGTCGCATCGCCATCGCGCGGAGCATCGGGGCGCCTGCACCGTCTATCCTTCGGTCGATGGTCCGTTGCTGGGCACGATGGCTGCGATGACGGGGGCGAAGCGGATTCTCGAGGTGGGATGCGGCCTGGGTTACAGCGCACTGTGGCTCGCGCACGGGGCGGGGGCCGAGGCGCGCGTCGAAACCATCGAGGCCGATCCATCGCACGCCGCGATCGCCGAAGGAAATTTTGCCGGCGAAGGGCTGGCCGGCCAAATCACGATCCTTGCCGGGCGGGCCGCGGAGGTGTTGCGCGGCCTCAAAGGACCGTACGATCTGATCTACTTCGATGGCGACCCGGCCGAAGCGCTCAACGATCTCGATAACTTCGAGCGGATTATCCGGCCGAGGGGCGTGTTAATCTCGGCCAATCTCTTTTTGGGGGCCTTCGATCCAAACCTTCCCGGGCTCGAAAAGACTGCCGAGTATCGCAAGCGAATCACCAGCGGCGATCGATGGACCACGGGCTGGCTTCATAACGGTAGCAAGGCGCTGAGCATCCGCAGCTAGGCGGCGCTTAAGGTAGGATCTGGCCGCGCCGCGGCTGCTCGCATCGCGGCAACGCGACCATCTGGATTCGCGTCCCATTGATTTCGGAATAGGGCGGCGTCGGCGGCGGCACTGAGCACGACGGCGCGGCATACTGCACAAAATCATCGATCGGCGGCGGCCGGTAGCGCGCCCAGAACCCCTGACATCGGTAATGCCCGAACTGGTCGCAGTACTCGAAGGTACCGCCGATCGCGAAACGCTTGCCATTGCGAATCGCCTTAAGTTCTTCGCGCGATGGGGTCCACCTGAGCGGCAGATAATCGGTATGCGTTCCCTCGCCCGGAATGACAGGTCCGGGAACATTATCCAGGATACCGCCGGCGGGGTCTTTGAAGCGCTCGATATGATTCTCGGGTTCGTGTTTCACCCCAGGCAGCGACGACCATAGGTTGGTGACCAGGTTGAGCGCCGGGGTGCGACCGGCATTGAAGAAGAAGATCATCACCGCGCTGCTGCCGTCGGGCTCGAGGTGAATCTCCGCGACCTTGCCGTCGCGATTTCCCAGGCTTACGTATGGCTTTTCGGCGGCGATAAAAGTGCGTTGGGTCTCGCGATAGGTCTCCCACAACAGGAAGGCCTGGATGGCGGTAATGCTCGTATAGGCTAAGACCAGCAGCGCGGTCAGGACTTGGACGCGATGGCTGCGGCGCGCGACCTCTAGGTTCTGGCGATGCGCCTCGAGGGGCGGTGCGCCTTCCGGCGCCGGCGGCCTCGTATCGGCAGGGCCGAACGCCGCCGCGCCGCCGAGCGTCTCGCGATGGTCCTTATCATCCAAGCGACGACTATTGATCGCTTCCGCCGCGCGTTGGTCAAGTGGGTCCTCATTTGCCGGACAACTCTTCGTGACGGCTAGCCGTCGCTATCATCAGCGATCGGCGAGAGAGCGAGGCGGCCCCGCGATTGAATCGCCGGCGAAGTTTCTGCCGTCACATCACCAGATGATAGCTTTTAGAAAATGATGCCGGTTTCGATCAAACCCCGAAGCTCAGAGGGATTACGAAACGTATGGCCGAACGTATCGCCATACGTGTAGCCCATCGCCTGCACGTAGGAGGCCTCCGCGCGAACGAAGAACTGTTTATACTGATAGGTCGGCGTGAACGTCAGAGACCAGGCATCGCTTCCCGGCCCATACAGCAGATTCGCGCTACCATCGCTTGAGTTGCCGCTGGTAGCTTCAAATTCCCATCGCGCGACCATGAAAAAGTTATCCGTAAAGGCGTAGCTGCCGAGGATTCCCGGGCCTCCCGCAGAAGTGGTTTTGTAGACTCCGATGTCGCCGTTATGCGGGACGATGTTCCATTGAAGGTAGGGTTCTAAGATCCAGGGGGCAGCGTTGTACTCGTAGATGAGATTGTAGATTTGGCCGTTGTTTTGATAAAGCGGCGTCGCGAAATTGTTGGACTTCGCAAAACCAACGTTGCCGCCGCCGATGAAGCTCAAGGTATTTGCGGAATTTATCGTGTATGCGAGCGAGCCCGTAACCCAGGTGTAGCTATGAGAATAATATCCGTTGTTCCAGCTCAATGATCCGGCCAGCGGTCCTTGCGAGTAGTTGAGCTGGACGCCACGGCTGACGGCAGACTCCTGATTCCACAGCAGCCCGCGCTCGATATTCATGTTCTCAAAGGTGAAGGTGTACTCAGCTCCGATCAGCGTCGGGAGATTGCCGGCCATAATTGAAAAATTGCCAGTCGGCGCAATCTTGAGATAGGCGACCGGCAGAGGTCCATACAAAGCATTTACCGCGTGTCCCAAGTTGACGTAGGCAGTTCCAAGCGCGGGAATACTGTAGCCTCCCACCTGGAGATAGTACTGGATTAGACCGTCCGCCTTCTGAATAAAGAGCTGCGCGTTGCTGACGTCTACCTGATCAGTGAAGTCCCCCGGCACGGGATGATTCTGCACCATGCCGAGCCCGCTGATGACGCCGTTCACATCGAAATCGAACAGGGTGGCGATCGGGGCCGGCAAATCCGAGAGAAAGGGCACCATCTTCGGAAGATTAATCTCGTTGGGTGAGGCCATCTGTAATGGTCCCACCATCGAGGGCGATGAAAGCGGTGGCACCGGGGTCGGCGCCGCGGCCGGGGAACTGCTGGCTACTGGAGCGGCGGCGGCTGGAGCCGGAGCCACACCCGGAGTTCCGGGCGCAGCCGGGCCGGAACCATCCGCCCATGCATTCGGTTGATAACCCGTCGCGACGGCCATCGCCAGCGCCGCTACGAGGCATCCGAGAGTCGAGGCTCGCACGCATTTCTCAGTGAGCAATCTCATCTTTCTTCCCCCAGGATCACCGGACTATCGAGGTTAAGAGTGTGAAGCGCGCGCTAAGCTCGGGCCGGACCCGATTTCGATGTGGATCACACCAGCGTCATTACCGTCGTATAACTCTCCAAATCCCTACTTCCCTCCCCTGCTCGACGCAGTTTCCGCGTTCGCACACAGGTACATTCTCGGAACCTCGGGAGTGAGGTCACGGTAAGGTAACAAAATTCCTGCCAGCAGATGCCGTCAGATTAGATTAAAAAATCAGTAATAAGGCAGCTAAAGGA
>DATJRJ010000003.1:0-15271 GCA_035504735.1 Binataceae bacterium (SeqCode) | reverse complement strand
GATTCTGGACTACGCAGGCCGCAGTCTGGGTGCCGAAGCCGCGCGCGACATCGCCGGTCGCGTTTAGAATCGATGGGCCCTCGATCAGAACCCGCACCGGTTCCAACAGTCCGGCGTTGGGCGGTAATCCGCGAAAAAAGTAGGTGAACAGGTAGACCCCGAGCGCGGCGCGCACCAGATGCCAGGTCGCGTTCATCGCTCCGCAGGGAGCTTCGGGCGAGACGCCGTTGACCAGCAGCGTCATCCCATCCCCTTCCTTGAAAACCGTGGTTGGGATGCGCGAAAGACCGAGCTCGCGGCCGAGGTTGTCGGTAAAGATAATCGCGCGGAAGATTCCGTCCGGCAGCTCGAGTAAACGCTCGCGCGCGAGTCGGCCGGCATTGACCAACAGCTTTCGCATCCCACCCACGACCTGTTCCACTCCGCGCCGCTCGATCTCCGCGATCAGCCGATCGCGGATGCGCAGGCAGGTAGCGACGCGGGCCTTGAGATCGGACGCGAAGACCAGCGGATTCCGCACCGCCTGGCACAGGTATTCCAGAATGTCGGTGCGAATCTGGAAGTTCTCGCCGATCCGCAGTTGGGGCACGCGCAAGCCTTCTTCGAAACGCGAGGTCGCCAGTGCCGCATGGCCGCCCGGCGCCATCCCGCCGGTATCGCCCTGATGGCCGCCGCAGGTCGCCCACGCCACCAACTCGCCTCGATAGAATATCGGCATGGTAGTGAACATGTCGTAAACATGCGTGACGCCCGCGAACTCATCGTTGAAGAAATAGACGTCGCCATCCTTGAGACCGACCGTCGGGTCGTCCCGGTAATAACGCAAAATATACTTTGCCTGCGCGCAATTGAGCATTGAATGAAAATATATTCCGGTCGCCACCACCGCCGGATCGCCCGCCGCGGTCAAGATGCCGGTGTTCATGTCGCCGGTCAGAATCGCCTCAGAAATCGAAAGCTCCTGGTAGACATCGTGCGCCTCCTCGACGATACAACTGAGTTTGTGGCTCAGTATCTCGAGGTCGACGTCGCTGAGCAGCTCCATCCCGCGCCGTTCGCGCTCCGTCACCGGCGCGAGCCCTTCCGCGATGATCGCCGGATCATATCCGGGACCACGCCCATAAACATCGCGATCGTAGGTGAAGCCCTCAAAGAACATACCCTGCCGATCGAACAATTTTCCCATTACTAACTCCCGGCGCCTGTGTGCATATCCGTAGCACTCGTACGATCGTGGAGCTTCTCGATCCAGGCGAGATTGCTGGCCGCAATCCGCAATTGCCATCCGGAGGGAACCACCAGCACGGTATCCTTACCTTCGCAGAGCGCTGGCCCGGAGAAAGAATCGCCTGCGCACAGCGCTTCACGATCGTAAACCGGAGTTTCGGCGAAGCCCGCGACCGGCCCCCAGAAGACGCGCCGGCTCTCCTTGTGGCGCGGCGTTCCGGAGCTGCGCTCCAAGCCACTGGCCACCGCCGGTTTCTCGGTCGGAACTGATGCGATTAGCCGCAACGCCAGCACTTCGATTCCGACTTCCTTGAACACCGCGCCCTGTCCGTAGCGCGCCGCGTAGGCATCGTTGAACGCCTCGCAGAGCGCTTGCACGTCGGCCTTGCCGGCCAGCATCAACGCCGCCATCGGAACTTGGATGGTTTGACGCTGATTGCGGTAACAGAGCATGGCCTCAGCCTTGAGCTGGACCAGGTCCATCTCAAAACCTTCTTCACTCATGTCGCGGCGGGCAAGCTCGGTCAGGCTACTCAGTTCCTGATTGATCCGATCGATTCGATCGACGAGATAGCCACCCTCTTCCGGCGAGTAGAGCGTCAGCACCAGGCTCTTTTCGTAACTCTGAAAAATATCCAATGTCAGTGTGCTGAATGCACCGAATACACTACTGAACGGAAAAGTGAGTATTCGCCGTATACCCGCGAACTCCGCGAGTCCGGTCGCATGCACGGGACCCGCACCGCCAAACGCAAACATCGTGAGACCGCGAGGATCTTCCCCCGACCGGTAGACGGCGAGCCGATAGATTTCCTGCCCCATAACGCCGTCGATCAATTGCTTTATGCTCCACGCCGCCTCCTCGATAGTAATTCCCAGCGGCCCTGCGATTTTTGTCTGGAGCGCTTCGCGCGCGCGATCGGCGTCGAGTTGAAAGGCCCCGCCCAGGAAATATGCGGGATTGACAAACCCGAGTACCACGTCGGCGTCGGTCACCGTCGGATGCTCACCGCCCATCGCATAGCAGGCCGGCCCCGGATTCGAGCCGGCGCTTTGCGGTCCGACCTTGAGCACCCCATTCTCCAGCCGCGCGATTGATCCGCCGCCGGCGCCGATCGACCAGTGCGGCACGATCGGGACCTGGACCCGGAAGCGCTCGATAATCGGATTCTGTTCGTAGCGGGTCTCCTGCCCGGCACCGACCAGCCCTACATCGAAACTGGTGCCGCCCATATCCGCGACCACCGCGCTGTCGCAGCCGGTAAGGCCGCGCAGATAAGCCGCGCCCATCACCGCCGCAGCCGGCCCGCTGCCGTAGAGATGCAGCGCCTGGGTGCGCGAGAGCGAAGAAATGCCACCGGTGTTCTTGCTCACGAAGACCGGCCGGCGATAACCGCCGCCGCGTAGATCCTCGACCATTCGCAGCAGATGATCTTCGCTGACCTCGCGCAGGTAGGCGTCGAGAATCACCGTCATCGCGCGACGGTACTCATCCATCTGCGGCGAGATATCGCACGACAGGTACACCGGCAGATGGCCCAGGTAGCACTCCGGATAATCGGTTCGGATAATCTCCCCGATGCGCCGTTCGTGAACCGGATTTACAAATGAATTGAGCGTCACCACCACGATTCCGCGCACCCTGCGATCGACCAGCTCCTGGATTTTCTCGCGCAGATGGGATTCGTTGAGCGGCATCATGACCTGGCCGAGATTGTCGATGCGCTCGAGTGCGCCGACGATGTGTTCGCGCGGAATAATCGGAGTCGGCCGGCGGCCGCGGCCGCGATCGTACTTCGCCTGCGCCGGCAGCCCGTCGGCCCAGTTCGCCGAACGTCCCACCATGATCGCATCCTCGAAACCGTGCGTTGTGATCACGCCGAGCCGCGTGCCGCGCCGCTCGATCAACGCGTTGGTCCCGACTGTAGTCGAGTAGACGATCGCCGAAGTCGCCGCGAGCAGCGTTTCGAATGGCGTATTGATCTGTTCGGCCGCGAGGCGGATCGCGTTGAAAACGCCGAGTTTCAGATCGTAATGCGTAGTCTCCGCTTTGGCGGTAACAATTTGCTTGTTGTGCAACAACACCACGTCGGTGAAGGTGCCGCCGACGTCGATCCCGAGGGCGACTCTCATTTTTCAACCGCGCGCTTGCGCTTCAGATCTTTGATGTCGAGTTGGATATCCCAGGTCAACGGATGGCCGGGCGGCAGATACTCATTCTCCACCATCGTACCGCATCCCGGACAATAAAATTCCACGATCCGAATCCAGTCGGGATCGAAGCTGAAATTGAAGTCACGATTAGAGCCGACCGGAAGATGTATTTCGCGCGGATCCCGTTCACGCACCAGGCAGCCTTCCTTGTAGGAACGATTAAGCGCGCCGAGTCCGGCTTGGCAGCGATTGCAAACCCAACTTTCGGTCTCGAGGTCGGCCTCGAGATATTCCGTGATACGCACTCGCATTCACATCACCTCGATCCGATCAGAAAATCTATTCCGCTCCGGCCACGGTGTCGCACGGAGCGACATCGATCGTCGTGTGCAACAACCTCGGCATCACCACCCGCTCAGTCCCGGATTTCTGAATTGTCCCCGGCGGAGATGCGTGTGGGCGGTGGCGAACGTCGGGTGCGCCGCCGGCCATTGCCCATGATCTGCCGATGCCATCGTCGCCAGAATGCCCGCAAAGTCTCCTCGTCGGTAACCAGTGCGGGACGATTCATGCCGCGCGAGAACTGACACCATGAAACTTCATTGGCTGCGCGGAACCCGCGCTGACATGACTCCATCGCTTCGATATCGTCGACCGTGCCCAAGCCGCCCGGTCCGAGAAAGCTGACCAGGTTATCGTGCCGGTATCGGCGCCAGCTCGGCTGCTCGCCGCGCGGCCCAAAAGTCCACACCGTTACCTGCATCTCGTCGGCAGCCAGCGGCCAGCAGATTCGGAACGCGGTGCCCCAGATGTCAAGAATCATGAGGTTCGGATAGATGACGAGATTGCGGTCGAGGTTCGCCATCTGCTCGGCACGCTCTGCGCCGAAGCGCTCGACCAGCCGCCGGCGCACCGCTTCGAGCTCAAGCCTCACTTGCTCGCCGAGCCGCGGTTCCCATCGCGCGATCGGCCGACTGCCCGGCAGTGGCCGCTCCATCACCGAGTGACCATTGCCGAGGTCGTAAGCGCGCCCGATGAGCCCCGGTCCGGCAATCCCGTTTATCTGTTCGAGGTACTTGAGATAGGTACTGTGCAGCGGCGCGACGTGGTAATCGTCCACGGTGTTCTCGACCTGCATTTTCCAGTTGGCATGGACTGAGTATTGATGTTCGCCGCCCACTATTTCCATGCCGGTTTCCGAGAGATCGAGAATGACGTCAAGGTATTCGCGGGCGCCGGCCAGATAGTCAGTGAACTCCTCGATTGCCGGATCGAAGCTGACGAATACCAGGCCCCGGTAATTGACTACTCGCGGCGGCGCCTTGAGGCCGAGCTCCTGCCGGCGAAAGTCTGGACCGTAACCGGCCGCATCGGGTACGCCGATCAGCTCGCCGGCATTGTTGTAGGTCCACGCATGGTAGAAGCATTGAAAGCTGCGCGCGTTGCCCTGCCGTTCGCGGCAGACCTGCGCACCGCGATGAGTACAACTATTGATCAGAACGCGCAGCGCCCCCGCGCTGTCGCGGCATAGAATTAGCGGGCGTCCGGCGACCTCGCGGGTGATGAAATCGCCCGGCCCCGGAACTTCGGACTCGTGCCCGACGTAGAGCCACGAGCGATCGAAAATCCGCTGCCGTTCGAGTTCCAGAATCTCGCGCGACGCGTAGGCATCTCGATGGACCCGAAAGATACAATCGCGCGGATTATCGACCACCAGGCCGGCCAGCCGGGAATGTTCCATGCTGATGCTCGTGCGGCGCTGCTCAGGCGAGCGATCCGCTTTGCATCGCGCCGGGCTGTGGGGCGGCGGATAACGGTGCAAGCCGCTTGAGCTCGGGCATGACCTCGGCAGCAAACAGGCGCATGTTGCGTTCGGCCTCGTCGTACGGCATCCCGGCGTAGCTGAAAACTCCGGTGAAGTGATCGGAATTCACGCGCCGGCGGATAGCGTCGATCTTCTCGAGGCATTGCTCCGGCGTGCCCCAGACCTGGAGATTCAGAAAATAGTCCGCCGCTCCATCCGCTCCCGACTTGGCCAGGTTCTTCGAGATTTCCCGGTAGAACTCGTAACCCTTGGCCTGGCCGAAGTGATTGGCGGTCATTTCGTAGTGGCGCAGCGCGGTATGCCAGTAGCCGCCGATGTAGCGCACCGCCATCTCGTGCGCGCGGTCGGCGTTGCGATCGCAGAAAACCCATCCGGAAGTAATGGTCGGGAGCGGCTCGCTGCCGTTCACCTGCTGATAGATCTTGCGATAGTCCGCCAATTCCTTGGCGACGGCTTCCCACGGTTTCTGCGGGATGATCAGGATGCCGATGCCAAGCTGGGCCATGATGCGCGAGGACTCGGGCGATACCGCGGCAGCATAGGTGCGGCCCTTGAATGATTTCAGCGGCTTGGGCCGGATGTCGCGTCGCGGCTGCTTGATGTGGCGGCCGTCGAACTCCATAAATCCGTTCTCGAGGCCTTCGAGTAGCATCGTGGCTGATTCGATGAAGCGTTCGCGCGATTCCTCGAGCGGGATGCGGAAGCCTTCGAACTCGAGGCGCGCGAGCCCGCGCCCGAGCCCCAGAATCACGCGCCCTTTGGAATAATGATCGAGCACCGAGACCTGCTCGGCGACGCGAATTGGATCGTGCCAGGGCAGCACCACCACCATCGAACCAAGCTTGAGGTGCTTTGTGCGTCCGGCGTAGTAGGAAAGGAACTGCAGGACGTCGGGGCACATCGTGTAATCGTCGAAATGATGCTCTACGCTCCAGAGCGATTCGAAACCAAGCGGTTCAGCAAGATCGCCGAGCGCGAGTTCGTGGCGATAGACCTCGAAGTCCGCCCGTTCATTGAGCGGGTTCTGGAAAATTACGGCGGCACCGACCTGCATGCGGAAAATCTCCTTCCCGGGGCGCGTCCCCGCCATGAGCGGCGCGCGGTAAGCCCAAGTATATGAAACCTATCAAGTGGCGGCGCGGACGAAAAGCTAAACTGTAGCGCTCGCTTCAATCCTCGATTTGCGATCAAACACGCGGGCTATTCATCCAAGAAGCGTCAGATGAGAAAGGCGAGATTCGGCAGCGCTTCGTCGTTGTTGAGCAGGGTAACTTTCTTGTAAGCGATTCGCAGGCCGCCATCGATACGGCGCAATCGATGAAGCGTGCGGCCATACCAGTGGACCTCCTGATGTTTGCGCAGATCGCCCAACGCGAAATTCGACCACGCGACGATTTCGCCGCCGGAGGCCTCTTCCAGCTCGATATTGGAAACCACGCGGCATAATCGCGAGGGCGGATCCTCGGCGAAAGCCTTGCCGGTCTTGAGCCGCTGGATGCGATTGGCGAGTTGCGGCCAGCGGTCGTAGACAATAGAAACCTCCCGTTCCGGGTCGGCATCGTCACGCCCACATGGCACCCAGTAGACCGCGTCCTCGGTCCACAGCGCCAGCCATTCCTCGTAGCGATGCTCGTCCATCAGGCGCGCTTCGCGATAGATGAATTGCTCGAGCTCGCGAAAGTCGATGGTCACGACGCTTGGTCTCCCGGCGGCGCCTGCGTCATCACGCGCCGGTAATGGTTCCACAGGCCGCGCTGAGTGGTCTCTTCGTAGGCCTTGCCGACGAGGAACCCGCCCTCGTCGCGGCGTTGGGTGCGGATGCCGCGTCCCAGCAGCACCCATTCATCCTTGCGCGCCTTGAAGGCCTCCTGATTGCGCTCGTAGACGTCGATGTCGTCGGGGGCGAGCAGGCCCGACGGCCCATGCATATAGCCGCTACGCCGAATACGCTCGCGGTTCAGCTCGTCGGGCGCGCCTTTGAGCAGCGCGGGAAAATAATAGATATGCGTTTCATCGACGCTGATCGGCCGAATCAACCTGACCTGGCCGGGCGGCAGGTAGTTGAAGTTCGGGAAGATCGTGAAATGCGGATCGCTATCGCCGATCACTTCTGCGGCCCGTTGCTTGCCGAGGCGCCGAACCAAACCCTCGACATAGGCGTTTTGCGCGGCCGCGGGGACATCGCCTTTGAGACCCTGAAAGAAAAAGCCGGTCTTGCGGTTCTGGGCGGTGAAATCGATCTGACCATGGCCATCGCCAAGGTCGCGGGTGCGCGCGGTGCCGTCGGGTCCGTAAACCGAATCCCAGTTGAAGCTTTTGCCCGAATCGAGATGGAAGGCCGACTGGTGCAGGATTGGCGGATGGTACGCGTCGAGCACGTTCTCCATCGTCATCTTCCAGTTGGCGCGATACTTATGCTTGAGCATTCCCGCCCGGAGCATCACCTCGCCCTCCGGCGCCAGGTTGATTACCTGGTCCAACAAGGTGCTGGCCGCCCCGATATGCTCGAGCAGGCTACGGCCATCGGGATTTAGATGGCCGAACAGAAAGCCCTGGTAGCCTTCCAGAGCTACTTCCAGCAGGCCATGTTCCGCCTTGTCGAAATCGCCGGGCGCATAGCCGCCCGGGTAAGGCATGCCGATCAGTTCGCCGCTCGCGGCGTAGGTCCAGCCATGATAGGCGCATCGAAACCCGCCGGCCGCGTTGCCGCGCTCGAGCTGGCAGACCGTGTTGGAGCGATGACGGCAGCGGTTGAGCAGCAGATGCAACCGGCGTTGCCGATCGCGCACCAGGATTACCGGCTGCAGTCCGATCCAGCGGCCGACAAATTCTCCCGGCTCGACGACCTCGGTCTCATGCCCGACGTAGACCCAGTTGTGGGAGAAGATACGGTCCATCTCCTCCTGGAAAATCGCCTCATCATAGTAGAGCCGGCTGTGAACCTGATCTTCTTTAACGAGCGTGTCGTAGCTGATCTTTCCCGCCGCCATGATTCATAACCTCCGGCGTGATTTGATCTTGGAGCACCGCCGCCGAATCGCCGGCGAGACACGGACCGCGAGATCCGGCCGGGTCGCGTCGCTGCCGACGCTAATCCTTGAGCGGGATTGCCATCGAGACCCGCGGCTCGTTGCCGACCGCCCGCGTGGTATGGCCGCGGCCTGTCAGGTCTTCGGCCAGGATGCCGTCCCCAGCGCCGACGCGATGCACCGAACCATCGCCAAGTCCTATCTCGACTGCGCCCGACAGCGTAATCACGTATTGACGCCGTGGCGCGTTATGCCAATCCATGAAGGTCCCCGGCGCCATCCGGCTGAACATCACGCCGGTGGCTGCCTGCATCGGCGTTCGCTCAGCATGCCCCTCGAGTTCGAAAGGGAGCGTCAGCTCCTGCATGTGCGATTGCCCGTCCTGTCCGGTGTAGAGACGAAATAGCCGCATCGTAAGTCACCTCTTGAGAGTTATACAGGTTGCAGATTTTTCACGATCTCACCAGTTGCCCCGGCAGGCAGCCCTGGTAGATGCCGTCCTGGAAAAGGATTTCGCCATTCACGACGCTCAGCCCGATGCCCTCGGCGCGTTCGATCAGCCGCGGCTTGCCGCCGGGAAGGTCGTCGAGCTGTTCGGTGATACAGGGTCGAATCGTGTCCGGATCGAACAGCACCAGGTCGGCGTCCATACCGATGGCGATGCGGCCCTTGCTGCGCAATCCCATGAAGTCGGAGGGCTCCGAAGTGAGCCTGCGCACAGCCTCCTCGAGCGTCAGGACACCACGCTTGCTCACCCATTCGTGCAGCACGTAGCTCGGCAGGCCGGCATCGCAGAACTGGTTGACGTGCGCTCCTCCGTCCGAGAGTCCGAGCAGCACGTTCGGCATCGTGACCAGCATCTGGACGCGCGCCGGATCGATGTTCGCCACCGAAACCGTGAAGCCGGTCGCCAGTTCCTCGCTGATGGCGAGGTCGAGGAAGACGTCGATTGGATCTTGCGCCTGCGCCGCCGCAATTTGCTCGACGGTGCGGCCGATCAGCCGGCGGTTTTCCGCGCGGGCCACACCCGCCACCTCGATAGTGTCCCAATCGCCGCGAAACGCGGCACCACCGCCGGCCTTCAGGTCGGTGCGAAATTCATCGCGAAACCGCGGTGATCGATAAAGCGCGATCTGCTCTTCGGTGCTGCGGTTGAGAGCCTCCCGCCAGCATCGAAAACTGCCGAACAGGAACGGGTCGCGCAGCGTGGTGAAGACTCGCAGCGGGCGAGGCGTGGTTTGCGGCAGGATCTTCAGTCCGCGGCGGAGGAACGGCTCGAAGCGCGCCATCACGTGCTGATGCACGTCGGCGGGCATGCCGGGAAAATCGAGCAGCGCGAGCCACGTCACCGGGCGCCCGCTTTCGCGCGCAAGTATCACCAGTATGTCGAACGCCTCGTCCGTCAACATCACTCCGCCGGTGCGCGGGACGTTGACCTCGATAATCCCCTTGTTGAGTTCCCGCATCACGCGGGAGAGCGCCATCAGCTCCTCGACGCTGGCAAGGCGGCTCGCAAGCGGCCGGCCCTGGTAGCCGTTATGCAGCTCGAACAGGCTCAGCGAAAAACCGTAAGCACCCGCCAAGATCGCCTCGCGCAGCAGCGCGCACATCCGCCGAATCTCGTCGCCCGATGCTGCACGCTCGCTGGCCTGCTCGCCCATCACGTACGAGCGCAGCGCCGAAAGCGGCACCAGGAAACCAACGTTCAGGCCGACGCCCTTTCTGGTTGCCGCCGCCATGTATTCGGGAAACGTCTCCCATTCCCACGAGACACCGCCGAGCAGCACGTCATAGGGCATCGCCTCGACGTTCACCAGATCCCACGCCAGCATCCCGCGCGCCTCCGGCTTGCAGGGCGCGACGCCGACTCCGCAATTGCCCATCAGTACGGTCGTGATACCGTGCCAGCACGAACTCGTCAGCAGCGGGTCCCATGAAATCTGCGCATCATAATGCGTATGGATGTCGATGAAGCCGGGCGCGAGGACTCTGCCGGCTGCATCGATCTCGCGGCGCGCGTGGCCCTCTACGCGTCCTGCGGCAACGATCTTGGCACCTTCAACTGCCACGGCACCGTCATAAGCGGCGACGCCCGAGCCGTCGCAGATCTTTGCGTTACGAATCAGCAGGTCGTACGCCATCGCAGACTTCCTTTGCGAGTCCGAGAATCTGGGGTCCGCTGACCGTGCGCGTGGGATCATACAAGCGTCTCGCGGAAATAAGAAAGGACCGCCGCTCCCGGCGATGGTCTCATAGCACAGAGGGCCTCGGCTCCTGCCGAGGTCGCTCGCATCGAGTGGCCCCTTCAAAGATCGGCTAGAAAGGCCTTTGGTAACGAAAATTCCAGCTTTGGCGGGTTATTTTTATCACTAGATAGTTACAAAGAGCTATATTGACACTACGTGGCCACTATGGCATTTTTAAGCTATCTATGGCCAAGATTGTCATACCAGCTCAGAAGGGTGCCCAACGACGCGTTCTTGCGCGCGCGATTGAGGTACTGGTCAATGCCAATATTATCGCGAAGGGCCAGGTTCTCCTGGTCTATCCGATTTTGCGCGTGGCCGAACGAGACAGCCACTCAGCGGTGAGCGCACTCCGCAAAGTCGGAATCAAAGCCATGCTTAAATAATCTCACCTGGATACGACCCGCGCCCTCGGTCATCGATCGTTGGCCGCTTGGGTCAGTTTGAGCGGAGGCTGCTGGCACTCCTGTCATCCTCTGAGCCGAAGGCGACCGAATCGAAGGATCCCGCGCCCCCGCACGTAATCACGCGGCAAAAGATGCCGCGCGAGATCCTTCGAATCCGCTCGCAGACTCGCTGCGCTCAGGATGACCCCGCTGAAATGCTCTCGCTATGGAATCGTGGCGCGACGCGAGTGTCCTCGCTTGTCATCCCGAGCGCAGCCCAAGCACTCGCGCTAAAGATCACGGCCTCCGGCACCGATTGCGGCGGCTAATGCTGATGGTGGTTCTTGCCGAAGCGCGCGCGCACTTCCTGCCGCTGCTGCGGAGTCATCTGGCGCCAGCGACGATAGTTCTCCATGACATGCTGGCGCTGTGCCGGCGGCAGATGCTGGAATTGTTGAAAGCGCTGGACCATCCATTGACGGCGCTCAGGCGGCAGACGCGTGTAACGTCCATAGGCCTCGCGCAAATTCTGACGCTCGGCGGGAGGCAGGGCGCGCCAGCGATGCAACCCTTGGAGCACTTGCTGGCGCTCTTCGGGTGGCAGGCGGCGAAACTCCTCATAATTCTGCTGCGCGGCGTGCCGCTCCTCCGGCGACATCCGCTGCCATTGGCGATAATTATTGAGTACCTGATCGCGCTGTTGGGGTGTTAGATGCGCCCATTGCTCCGGGTATTGTGAGGAGAGCGCGCGCTCCGCATCACTCATCGGTTCCTGCGCGTGCACCGGATATACGGCCGCACCGATCATCAAAGCGGCCAGCACCAGGGCCAGCGCCCATCGCGATGTCCCGATCATCGATTGCCCCCCAGAAAATCAGACAGCCACGGCGCGAGCGCATCCCCGCCGCCCGGTCCATTGCCCGGCGGCCCGCCGCCTCCGCCGTTGTAGTCCGGAGGGGGAGGCGGCGCGCTCTGCTTACCGCCTTGCAGGTACCCCATCTGCCGCAGCGCCTGGATTTGGTCGAGCATCGAGCCGCCCGGCGCCGGGGCCTGGGAATTTCCGGAACCTGAGGAGGAGAACAGATCGAGATTGAGCAGCATCTGCAAGTCCGGCGGTTGCGTTTGTGCCATCGCCGGTCGGATTCCAACCAAAGCCAGCGCGGCGAGCAAGCTCGCACCTACGATTACGCTACGACCGCGACACCACATGCGGGCGGCTGGGCGGCGCGAGCTGATCGAGGTTTTTAATCACGTCGTAGTTCTCCAACAGATCCATGTTCTCGACGACCGGGTAAGCGCGCAGCAAGCCGATGTTCGCATCGGCGAGCTCCCCTTCGACCTCGAGCTGATCGACCGCGACCATCGCCGGCCGCGGTCTCGGCGCGAGTGTCAACGCCAGCACGATCGCGCTGGCGGCGACCGCCGCGGTCGCCGCCGCCGACGCCCATACCAATCCCGGACGCCAGCGCCGGACGGGCTCGCTCCGCCGGGCATTGAGCTTGCGCCGCAACTGGTAATTATAAGCCGTCCAGTCGGGCTCCGGGATTTGTTCGACGCGGCGCGCGACCTGCTGGATCACCGTTTCAGCAGCAGCGAGTTCTTCCTGGCATCGCGCACAGTCCTTCAGATGAGCGCGCAGACGCGCGCTTTCCTCGACGCTGAGCTCGCCGTTGAGATACGGCAGCAAGGCGGTTTCAGGATGATGTGCGGACCACATCGGTCATTCGTCCTTCAGCACCTTCCGCAGGTGCGTAATTGCACGATGAAGATGGACGCGAGCGGTATTCTCCGAACAGTTGAGGACCGCCGCAATCTCTTTACTGGTAAATCCCTGTTGGGCCTGGAGCAACACCGCAGTGCGCTGATGGGCCGACAATCCGCCCAAGGCGCGATTGAGCTGCTCGACCGATTGCTGCAACAGCACCTTTTCGAGCGGGGCGGGCTCGGATGACGGGGGATCGATCTGGATCGCGTCGGGATCATCGTCGGGACCGGCAAGCGGCACGACCTTTCGCCACCATCGATTACGCCGCTGATGGTCGATGCAGAGGTTGACCAGGATGCGGTAAAACCACGTCGAAAATCGGGCTCGGCGGTCGAAGGTGTGGGCCGCTTCGTAGAGCCGGAGAAAAGCGTCCTGCGAGACGTCCCGCGCGTCGGCCTCATTGCCCAGTATAGAGCAGGCCAGGCGATAAGCCCGCGCCTGATGCCGTTCGACGATGAGATCGAACGCCTGAGAGTCGCGCTCGGCAATTCTCGCGCACAAGTCCTCATCGGAAGGCCCCACCTAAGTTGATCCGTCCGGCTAAAGCTTCGGTCGTGGGCGCCTCCCGCGCCACCTTCACGCGGTAATCCCTGACCGGCTGGCAGCCGTTGTGCGCATGTTAGCTCCACATTGGGTTGGACGAAACCACGCTCTCAATCGTTTACGTGTCCCGGCCGCGGGGCAGTCTCGTTCCCATGAATATAAGCGGCCTATTTCGATAAGAACCGCTAATCTACGCTTAAAAGGCTTACTCGCCGCGAGTCCTATATGGTCGCGGCCTTTTTCGTCCGCCTCCCGCAGCTAAGCGGCCTACTAACTACTTTCGAGATTGGCCAGCTCCCGAAGCCGCACGACCCGGAGTAGTTTCAGCCGGCGGCCGGGATGCCTGGACTTCCGATATTGACCCGATCTCGACGCGATTGTCTTGAAGCCGGTTGGAAATCCATTCGACCACGACAAACAGCACCGGAACCAGGAAGATCGCGAAGGAGCTCGAGAAGATCATGCCGGTTATCGTGACCGTCCCGATCAGGCGACGCGACTGGGCGCCGGCACCCAGCGCGGTCCACAGCGGAAACAGCCCGAAGATAAAGGCGAAAGAGGTCATGAGAATCGGCCGCAGACGTACGCGGGCGCCGTTGAGCGCCGCCGCGACTATCGATTCGCCCTTCGCGAGTTCGGCTTTGGCAAACTCGACGATCAGGATCGCATTCTTGGCCGACAGGCCGATCAGCATTATGAGACCGATCTGGGCATAGACGTCATTATCGAGACCTCGTGACCAGAGGCCGAAAAATGCGCCGCATACCGCCACCGGCACGCTCAGCAGGACGCTGAAGGGCAGCGACCAGCTCTCATAGAGAGCGGCCAGGATCAGAAATACAAACACCAGCGACAGCGCGAACACGCCGGCTCCACCGCCGGCGACCGATTGCTGATACGAGATCCCATTCCACGCATAGCCCATGTCACGCGGCAGGACTTCATTTGCCACCGCGGCTACCGCGTTCATCGCCTCGCCGGTGCTGTAGCCGGCCGCCGGCAGCGCGAAGATCTCGATGCTGCGATATTCGTTGAAGCGGGTAGTGTATTCGGGACCGAACACCCGCTTCATATCGACCAGCGTCGACAGCGGAACCATCGAGCCCTGTTGATTGCGGACGTAAAAGTGACCGACATCGCTCGCTGTGGCGCGGTATTGCGGCTCCGCTTCCACGAACACCTTCCATACGCGCCCGAAGCGGTTGAACTGATCGACGTAATAGCCGCCAAGCAGGGTCTGCAAAGCGCTGTACACGTCGTGGATGGAAATACCGAGCTTAAAGACCTTGTCCTTGTTGACCGCGGCGAACATCTGCGGAACATACGGATCGAAGACCAGGTTCATCCCCGCCAACTCGGGGCGTTTTTTCGCTGCGGCAAGGAATTTCTGCGTATTCTGCCAGAGATAATCGACGGTTTTGCCGGCCCGATCCTGAATGAAGAAATCGACACCGCCAGCCTGGCCGATGCCTGGAATGGCCGGCGGCAAAAATGCGTAAGCTTGCGCTTGGGGCAGGGCCGCCATTTTGCGGTTTACATCAGCCACGATCGCCGCCGATTGCACCGCGGCAGTGCGGCGTTGGCCGTACGGCTGAAGCTGGCAGAAATACAGTCCGCTCCGGCTGCTGGCGGTCTGCGAGAGGATGCTGAAGCCGGAGACAGCGTTGTAGTAGTGGATGCCCGGCTCGTTCTTCAGGATCGCGTCGATCTGCCGCATCACCACGTTGGTACGCTCAAGCGAAGCCGCCGGCGGGAGTTCGACGTTCATCAGAAAATAGCCCTGGTCTTCATCGGGCAGGAACGCTTGCGGCAGAATCTTTCCAAGTGCGCCCGCAAGCACGGCAAAGCCCACCAAAATCAGGATCGCCACTGCAACCTTGCGGATGAGCAGATTGCAGGTCCGCAGGTAGCCGTTTCGCGCCCGTTCAAAACCCGCGTTGAACAGCCCGAAAATATGCGCGAGCGGCCCGCCGCTCGTCCTGGCGCTTCTGGGACGCAGCAACAATGCGCCGAGCGCCGGGCTCAGCGTGAGAGCGTTGAAGCACGAGAGCAGGACCGAAAATGCGATCGTCAGGGCGAACTGCCGATACAGCGAG
>DATJRJ010000002.1:0-25586 GCA_035504735.1 Binataceae bacterium (SeqCode) | reverse complement strand
TGTTTTCGCGCCGGCTTCCCGCGCGACCGCGATACACGCTAATCCGATCGGCCCGACGCCCTGAATCAGCACCACGTCGCCGAGCTTCAGACCCCCCTTCAGGATGGTCCATTGAATCGCATTGGCAGTCGCGACATTGAGCAGGATCGCGCGCTCGGTCGGCAGGTCGTCGGGGATTTTGTAAACCTGGGTGCCGGGTGCGAGATGCATGTATTCGGCGTACGATCCCCATAGATGCGGCGGTACCGCGGCCGAAACGTTCGTCCCATAGCCGACGTGAGCTTCGCAGAATTTGTAATTGCCATCGATACAGGCTCGGCAGAACCCGCATCGCACCATCGCCTCGACGACCACGCGGTCGCCGCGCTTCGCACCGCATCGGCGTTGCGCGACCGGCCCAATCTGCTCGATTCGTCCGAGGATTTCATGCCCCAGTATCAGCGGATACTCTGCGTACCGCACGGTGCCATGATAGAGGCCAACGTCGGTATGGCAGATGCCGGCCATCTCGACTTTCAGCAAGCCGCTATCCTCAGTGACCTCCGGGATCGCAAACCGCTTTATATCAATTCGGTCCGGCGCTCCCAGGACCGCCGCGCGTGCCTGTGCGCTCATCGAATTACCTCCTGCACGTGATTCCTATGCCGCACTGTCCAGGTCATAGCGCGTCGGATGGTTTTCGGGAACCACCTGGGTGAGGAATGCGGTGTAACATCCAGGACAACAAAATTGACGAAACTGCACTTTGGTATCGATGTATCGCCATGGCTCCGGAAAAATCTGCGGGCCACCCAGTTTCGATGCGCCTTCGACCAGGGCCAGATGCTCCAGGTAGTTTTCGCTGCGGTCGCAAATGGTGTGGCCGCAATGATTGCATTTCAGGACGCGCCGGCCATCGCCGTCCATTTCCACCAGGTTGTCGTTCCAATGAAGGTCCGACGCGGTGTGATGAGCATGCTGATGCGGTTGTGACTGAGATGCCGCCTTGTCCGCGCGCCGCGCCGCGGCCTTACGGTCGTTGCGGATGTGCCGACGCCGTTCTTCGGTTTTCCTGGTATCGACCGCGAATTTTGCGTCCAGGACTACGCCATAAATGTCGCGTGCCGGCTCTGCCGCGACCCGCAGCTCCAGGATGTCGCGCCGCACCATCTCGGGATCGCGCAGGATCGGATCGCCCATGCCGCCGGCGCCTTGCCAGTGCAGAAAGTGAACATCCGCGGGATTCAGATAGGATTCCTTTTCCGAGGGCTGATACTCGACCTGTCCTTCAATTTCCGAAAGCTGCTCAGGGATTACTCCGCGCCGCAGCATGGCGTGCGCGTTTGAATCGCGAATCGTGATGTCGACCTGGGTGCTGCCGGGATACCCTCCGTTGAGGCCGACGTTCATGCTGACCGCCTTGCCGGAACCCGAGACTACCATGCTCATCGGCACGTCGGTCTTGTGCGGGATGATGCACATCGATGCGGACATCCCGCCGCGAAACTGTCCGGGCCCGCCAGAATCGCGCTCTTCGCGTCGCCACAGATAGAGCAATGGATTCATGAACTCGACCATCTCGACGTCCGGCGCGCGGCCCATCACGATTCCCGGCAGTCCGCCGGTATCGATTCCGTCGCAGTCGGTGCGCGCTCCGATGCCGCCCGCCATCGGATCCATCAGCATCGTTACGAATGGCCGCCGATACTGGTCGATCCCGGACAGCACCGCCAGCGACCAGGTTCCAGTGCAGACCGACATCGCGGACTTCCGATGTTCGGGGTGCGCGATAATCATTTTTGCCAGGCATTCCTGCACGGCATTCGCGGTGGTCCATCCCGATGCCACCGAGGCCTTCGAGATGCCGGCCGGAAACGTGCAGTTGTTGAGCGTGCCGTCCTCGCTGATGATATCGATGCAGCGCAGCAGGCCGCCCGCCGCCCAGGGCACATCGCCGCATAGCGAGGGTAGGGTGCTCCAGAGAATTCCGGCATGGAGTGTGGCGTGAGTGCAGTTGATGAGCCCTTCGACCTGCGGGTCGGTGCCGCGAAAATCAAAGGTGAGACGCTCGCCCTTCTTGGTCAGATTGAGAACGATTTTGTAGAGGCCGCGATCGCCCTCGCGCGCTTCTTCCTGGTAGGCCACCGCATGCCAGTTGCCGTCGGGAATCGCGCGCAGCTTGGCGCGTACCCGGTGCTCGGTGTCATCGAGCATCCGCTTCATCACGGCCTTGACCATGTCGGGGCCGTACTTGCGGATCAGCGTGCGGATTTGTTCATGGGCGAAATTATTGGCGCCGATCTGCGCGCGCAGATCGAGTGCGACCAGGCGCGGGATGCGTGAGCGGCGCAGATAGACGTCCTCGACATCGCGCTGGAGCCGGTTGCTGCGCACGATCTTCACCGGCGGCGTCGGCAGCGACTCCCAGAAGACGTTGAGGGCGCGCGGCGTCCAGCTCCCCGGTGCGACGCCGCCGAGGTCGAGCTGATGGGACGAGGCCGAGGTCCAACCGAATAATTTGCCCTCCCAGAACAGCGGCGCGTAAACCGCGACGTCGTTCTGATGCATCCCGCCGCCGACCCACGGATCGTTGCACAGGAACATGTCGCCATCTTCGATACCCGGGTTTTCGGCGCGATACTCGAGCGTCCACTTGACGGCGCGATCGAGCGCGATCGCAAGTCCGGCGTTATAAGGGCCGATCTGAACCAGGTCGCCGACCTCGTCCATCAGGGCGAAGTTGAAATCATTGGCGTCGGTGACCACGATCGATCCCGACATGCGCTTGATCGCGTCACCCATCTCCTCGGTGGCCATCCACAACCGATGCCGGATCACTTCGAAGCTCAGCGGATCGAGATGATCGGCTTCGCGCGCGGAAACCTCGTGAAAATTTACGTAAGGCGCCGCCTTGGCGCGCACGACTTCAGGGGAATTGCCCTTGTAAGCAAAGATTTCAGATCCGGGAATCGTAACCGCCATGCATACACTCCATCCGTAAATTTTCCGTTGGCCACGCGAGCCGCCATTATGGCATTATCGCCGCCGCACGCCAGCGCGATTTTCCGACAGTCCGCCACCCGCGGCGTAAGGAGGGCGAGGTCACATGGCCGATTTGAAACTCAGAAAAAGCACCACCGCGTTGATCGCAATGGACGTTCAGAATCTCCAGGTCGGAGCGCTCAAGCAGAATAACCCCGAGCGCGCGGACATGCCCGACACGCTGCGCACGGTAATCGAGGCGGCGCGCAAGGCCGAAATTCTCGTCGTCCATGTGGTGGTGCGTTTCCGCGAGGGCTATCCGGAGGTTAATCCGCGCAATCTCCTGATCGGCCGGCTTACCGAAACCGGGCTGCTCAGGGAGTCCGGAGCGGATGCGCAGATCAATTCCGCGATCGCGCCGCTGCCGAACGAGCCCATCGTGGTCAAGCGCCGCGTCAACGCCTTCTTTGATACCGACCTTGCTACCATCTTGCGCTCCCGCGGTGTCGACACGTTGCTGCTCACCGGGATTTCAACCAGCCGCGTGGTGCTCTCGACTGCCACCTACGCATTCGATGCCGATTACTCGATCGTCTTCGTCGAGGATTGCTGTGCCGATCCCGAGGGGGAACTGCACAAGCTGCTGGCCGACAAGGTGCTAGCGCAATTTGGCCTGGTGACCGATTCCGGCGCCGTGATCGCCGCGATGAAGAATGCCGCCGACTAGGCGCGCGCGGTGCTCACCGGCTCAGCGAGCTGCTTGAGTCGATACTGGACTTCGTCGGTCGGCACGATTTCGGTCAGCACCGCGACGTAGCATCCCGGACAGCAGTATTGCCGGAAAACCACCGGCGTATCGACGAACTCCCGCGGCTCGCCGCGAATCTGCGGCCCCGCCTCCGAGGTCAGGCCCTCGTGGAGCAGCGCACCTTTGAGGTAGTTCTGGCTGCGCTCCGCCAGTGAAGTACCGCAATGGGCGCAACGCCAACGGCCTTCGCGATCGACCACCACGTTATCGTCGATTCGCGACCAGGTTGGATCCGGGGCCTTCTGCGGCAACGGTTCCCGTCTCAGCTTGCCGGCACGCTTGAGGAGTAGCTGGCGGCGCAAATCGCGGGTCGCCTCGGCCTCGACCGCGCGCTTGCTGTTCAGCACCACGCCGTAGATATCGCGCGCCGCCGGTATTGAAATCTTGTGCTCCGAGACGTCGTAGACCACGCGCTCGGGGTCGCGAAGCAGCGGGTCGCCATAGCCGCCACCACCTTGCCAGTTGGCATAGTAGACGTCGTCCCACTCCAGCTCGATGCCGCCCTCGGGCTGCATCATCTCGATCGTTCCACCCAGATCGGCGAGATCTCTGGGCCAACGTCCATTGGTCGCAAGTGTGCGCCGAAAATTCGAATTGCGCACCGCGACGTCATAGGCGGTATTGCACGGATAACCGCCGCTGATTCCCACCGCTTGCGGAATCGCCTTGCCGGCGGAAGAAACCACGATGTTCATCCGCTTCGCTGCGGAATCGTGAATCACGTAACAACTGGCGCCGCCAAGCCCGCCGCGGAAACGGCCGGGACCGCCGGAATCAGGTTCTTCCCGTCGCCATAGGTAGAGGATCGGAAACTGGAATTCATTCATCTCAGCGTCGGCCGCGCGCCCCATCGGGATGGTGGCCTCGCCACCGGTATCGACCCCATCGGAGTCGCTACGCGCGCCCAGGCCGCCGACCATCGGATCGCATAACATCGTCACGAAACCCTGATCGCGCTGATCGACGCCCGAGAGCAGCATCAAATCCCACGAGCCCGAACAGACGCTGGTCGCGTTCTTGCGGTACACCGGATGGGTATCCAGCATCGCGGACATGCATTCGGTGACGGCGCTCTGCGTGGCCCAGCACGAGGCGACCGAGGCCTTACAGATGCCGGACGGAAAGTTGCAGTTGTTGATCGTACCGTCGTCGCTGATGAGCTCGATGCAGCGTTCGAGGCCGCCCGGCGCCCACGGCATATCGGCGCACAACCAGGGCAGCAGGATACCGATCACTCCCGCGCGCATTCCGGAATAGGTGCAGTTGATCATCCCTTCAACCTGCGGATCGGTGCCGCGGAAATCGAAGCTCAGGCGGTCGTCGCGCTTGGTCATCGCGACCACGATTTTGTAAAGTCCGCGCTCGCCCTGTTTGGCCTGGTCCTGATGGGCAACCGCCTGCCAGGTGCCGTCGGGCAGGCTGCGCAGCTTGGCACGCAGGCGCTCCTCGGCATCATCCATGATGCGATACATGACAGCCTTGACGGTGTCGGCGCCGTACTTGCGGATTAGCGTGGCGAGCCGTTCATGCGCGACGTTGTTCGCGCCCATCTTGGCCCGCAGATCGAGCGCGATCAGCTTGGGCATCCGGGAGCGACGCAGGTAGGCATCTTCGATATCTGAACGCAGCTCGAATTTCTCGACGATCTTGATGGGCGGCGTCGGCAGCGATTCCCAGAAGACGTTTTCCGAGCGCGGCGTCCAGCTCCCGGGCGACACTCCGCCGAGGTCCACCTGATGGGCGACGGCGCAGGTCCAGGCGAAAATCTTCCCTTCCCAGAACATCGGCGCGAACAGCGACACGTCATTCTGATGGATTCCGCCGCCGACCCAGGGATCGTTGCACAGGAACATGTCGCCCTCGGCGATGCCGGGATTGATGGCGCGATTTTCGAGCGTCCATTTCACCGCCATGTCCATCGAGGCACACAGCTCCAGGTTATAGAGGCCGACCTGGACCTCATCCCCCAGTTCGTCCATCACGGCGCAATCGAAGTCGTTGCAATCGGTGACGACCACCGAACCGGACATACGCTTGATCGCCTCGCCCATCTCTTCCGTAATAGCCCATAGGCGATGGCGGATGACTTCGTAAGTGAGCGGATCGATTTTGGCGACCTGCTCGCGGCCGACCGAGTGGAGCCCGAGCTTTTTCGGGACGCGCTTCAGAATCTCGGCGCGCGGGCTCGGCCGGTACGCAAACTTCTCGGAACCTGCAATCGTTTGAATCATCGATTCTAACCTTTCCTTGTGGCTGCCGCGCCGGCGGATTCTTGCGGCGGCGACAACGTCTTCGTCCGGTACTGGATCTCGTCCCCCGGCACGATCTCAGTCAGCAGCGCGACGTAACATCCGGGGCAGCAGAACTGACGGAAAATCATGTGCTGATCGACGAACCGCTGTGGCTCGCCGCGAATCTGCGGTCCGGCCTCGCTCGGATGGCCGCGATGCATCAGCGCGCCTGCAAGATAATCCCGGCCGCCTTCCCCGAGCACGGTGCCGCAGTGGGCGCAGCACCAGCGTCCATTCGCATCCGTGACGACGTTGTCGTCGATTCGCGACTGGCCCGGCGCGGCGGCGCGTGCGTCCAGCGGCGGCGTGCCGCGGCTACCGGCCCGTTTCATCCGCAGTTGGCGGCGCAACTCGAGGGTCGCGTCGGCGGCGACGCTGCCGCGAGCATCGAGCGCCGTGCCGTACAGATTGCGTGCGGCGTCGCGCGACACCTTGTGCTCAGCAACATCCCATGCGACGCGCTCCGGATCGCGTATCAAAGGATCGCCGTAACCGCCGCCGCCCTGCCAATTGCTGTAGTAGACGTCGTCCCAGCCGATTTGCGAGTCGCACTCGGGCGGCAGAAGGTCGAACGTGCCACCAAGCTCCTCGATCTCCCGCGGCCAGCGGCGGCCACCCAGAATCCTTCGGATATTCGAGTCGCGCACCGCTACGTCATAAGACGTATTCGCCGGATAGCCGCCGCTGGCGCCGCTGGCTAGCGGCACGGCTTTTCCGGAGGACGAAACCACCAGGCCCATCGCACGCAGCGAGGAGTCATGAATCATGAAGCAGCTCGAGGCGCCCAACCCGCCGCGAAACCGCCCCGGTCCGCCCGAGTCGAGTTCCTCGCGCCGCCAGAGATAAAGGATCGGGAACTGGAACTCGTTCATCTCGACGTCGGCCGCACGGCCCATCGGGATGCATGGTCCGCCGCCGGTATCGACGCCGTCCTGGTCGGCGCGCGCACCCATCCCGCCGGCCATGGGATCGCACAGCATCGTGACGAAGCCGTTGTCATGCTGATCGACGCCCGAGAGCAGGATCAAGTCCCAGGTCCCGGTGCAGACGCTCATAGCGTTCTCGCGATGGGTCGGATGCATGTCGAGCATCGCCGCGATGCATTCGATCGTGGCGTTGTGCGTTGCCCAGGTCGAGCCGACCGAGGCTTTCGAGATGCCCGAAGGAAACGTGCAGTTGTTGAGCGTGCCGTCGTCGCTGATAAATTCCAGGCAACGCTCGATTCCGCCCGGCGCCCACGGAATATCACCGCAGAGCCACATCATCACGATCGAGAGCACGCCCGCGCGCATCCCGGCGTAGGTGCAGTTGATCATCCCGACCACTTGCGGATCGGTGCCGTGAAAATCGAAGATTAGGCGGTCGCCGCGCTTGGTCATCGCGAGTACGACCTTATACAGCCCGCGGTCGCCGCTTTTCGCCTGGTCTTGGTACGAGACTGAGTTCCAGGTGCCATCGGGCAGACTGCGCAGCTTGGCGCGCAATCGCTCCTCGGCGTCGTCCATGACGCGATACATGACGGCCTTGACGACTGCGGCGCCGTACTTGCGAATCAGGACGGTCAGCCGCTCCTGGGCGACGTTGTTCGCGCCCATCATCGCGCGCAGGTCGAGGGCGAGGAGCTTGGGCATCCGCGAGCGGCGCAAAAAAGCATCCTCGATGTCGGAGCGCAGCTCGAAGTTCTCGACGATTTTGATGGGCGGCGTCGGCAGCGATTCCCAGAAGACGTTTTCCGAGCGCGGCGTCCAGCTCCCAGGCGAAACGCCTCCGACATCCACCTGATGGGCGACCGCGCAGGTCCATCCGAGCAGCTCGCCTTCCCAGAAGAACGGCGCAAACAGCGAAGCATCGTTCTGATGCAATCCGCCGCCGACCCACGGATCGTTGCAGAGGAACATGTCACCCTCGGCGATGCCGGGATTGGCCGCGCGATTTTCGAGCGTCCACTTCACCGCCATGTCCATCGAAGCGCAGAGCTGGGTATTGTAGAGGCCGACCTGGACCTCGTCGCCCAACTCGTCCATCAGGGCGCAATCGAAATCGTTACAATCGGTCACCACTACCGAACCCGACATGCGCTTGATCGCCTCGCCCATCTCCTCCGTGATCGCCCACAACCGATGGCGAATCACTTCGTAGGTCAGCGGATCGAGCTTGGCGACCTGCTGTTGATCGACCCGTTGGAGGCGCAGTTTGGTCGGCACCTTTTTCAGGAGTTCGGCGCGCGCGCTCGGCCTATAAGCGAATTTTTCGGAGCCTGCGATAGTTTGAATCATGACTTCGGCTCCATCACTTGAAATGCAGCACCAGGTTCCCGAGCCGGTCGATAGTGGCTGCGGCGCGCGGCGCGATCGCCACGGTGGTGGTCGGCGCCTCCACGATCGCGGGACCATCGATCTCGTGACCGAAGGCCAGTTTCTCGTAATCGTAAACCACGGTCTCGGTCCATCCCGCGGTCATATCCAGAAACGCGCGCCGTCGGCCCTTGATCGCCGACTCGACGCCGCGGCTCGCCCGGGGTAGCGCCGGCAGGGCGGGTTTGAATGGCAGATAACCGACTGCGAAGACCCGGTAGGTGATGAACTGCAAGCCGGCCTCGCGATAACCGGTGCCCTTGCCGTAAAGCTTCGTGTAGAGCTCCTCGAAGCTGTCGCTGATTCCGTGGAGGTCACCTTCGCTGAGCTTGCCCGACTTGACCGGCGTCGAGACCTCAGCCAACTGAAGCGTGTAGCGGATGTCGATCTCGCGGGCCATCGTGACGCGGGAGAACGGGATGCGTTGCTCTTCGAGTTCGGCGCGCAGCCGGGTCTCGAGTTCCTCGAAGGTCCGGTTGACGACCTCGACCGGCACCGGAAAATTCTGCGGACGCGAGACTTCGGCGGTGAGCCCGACGTTCGAGGCCGCCAGCCCGAAGGCCGAGAAGGCCGCCGCCGTCGAGCCAAGCGGTACCACCACAGTCGCGACCCCGAGATCGGCTGCATAACCGGTGCAGTGGACCGGTCCGGCGCCGCCGAACGAATAGAGCGCGAAGTCGCGCGGATCGTAGCCGGCGCTGACCACCACTTTTCGCACCAGGTCGGAGGCCTGCGCATTGGCGATACTGTAGATAGTCGCGGCGGCCTGCTCGACGCTCATCTTGAGCGGGGTGGCGATTTTATCGCGGATCACCTGTTCCGAAAGATCGCGGCGCAGTTGTTTTCTGCCGCCCAGGAAAAAGTCCGGGTTGAGGATTCCCAGTACCAGGTCGGCATCTGTGATCGTCGGCTCGACGCCGCCTGTGCCATAGCAGGCCGGCCCGGGGGCCGCGCCGGCGCTGCGTGGGCCGACCTTCAAGTTGCCGCCTGGGTCGACCCATGCGATTGCGCCGCCCCCGCTGCCGATCGCCGCCACGCGCACCATCGGCAGGTTCAGCGTGTACTGATTAATGATCGTGGTTGTCGCGGTCACCGGCTTGCCGTCGACCACCAGACCGACCAGGAACGTGGTGCCGCCCATGTCAGTCGAGATGATGTTCTTATGACCGAGCGATTCACCGAGATTGACAGCGCCGACCACGCCGCCGACCAGCACCGAGCCGATCGTGCTGATCGCCTGGCGCGGCGCGGTGTCGGCCGAGATGGTACCGCCCGATCCCTGCATGATCAGCAGCACCCCGCCGAATTCGCGGCGTTTGAGCTCGGCCTCGAGCGAGCGCAGGTAGGCGCGCAGGGCCGGACCGACCTGGCCGTTCATGATGGTCGTGACGCTGCGCGGATATTCGCGGATGCGCGGGCAGACTTCGCTGGAAAGACTGACGTAGAGATCGGGCGCGGTCTCATGGATCAGATCGCGGATCCGGTTCTCGTGGGAGGGATTGCGAAACGACCACAGCAACGACACCGCGATTGCCGCCACGCCCTCGTCGATCAGCTCTTTGACCGCAGCGCGCGTGACCTCCTCGTTAAGCGGCAGCAGCTCGGCACCCTTGTAGTCGACGCGCTCGTCGATCTCTTTGACCAGGCGCTTTCGCACCAGCGGCGGTGGCTTGTTGGTGCGGGTGAAATCCTGGATTTGCTCGGGCCCCAGACCGGCGTAGCGTCCCTCGCCGTTCATGATCGCGATCGAATCGCCATGGCCGCAGGTGGTCATGAAACCGACTGTGGCGCCGGTCCCGGTGACCAACGAATTCAGGGAAGCAGTCGTGCCGTGACAGATGTAGCTGGTGCTGCGCATCAGCGCCTGGGTGCTGAGTTGCAGCCGGGCCGCCAGCTCGTCGATCGCGTCGATCACGCCGCGTGCGTAATCGTCGGGCGTCGACGGCGCCTTGGCGGACACTACGCGCGCCTGCTCGTCGGTCGCAAATGCGTCGGTAAAGGTGCCGCCGATGTCTATGCCGAGAATGAATTGCATGATTTTCTAATCTTCCCTCGAGTCTTCGCCATTATCCGGCTGCCAACCTGGAACGTCCCGATCCGGATGCAATTACCAGAGAATTTTGTCGGTTGCCATCGGACTGAGTCCCCACTCCCGAGGCTTGACTCTTGCTCTCCGTGCGCCCTACAGGATAGCACCGCGTTGCGGTTTGACCGTATCGCAAATTAGAGTGATTCGAGATGAGGTGGGTCCAAAGATGACTTATGCAATCGGTGTCGATGTCGGCGGCACTTTCACCGACGCTTTTGCCTCCAGCGACAGCGGCGTAGTCGGTTCCGCGAAATCGCCGTCCACGCCCCCGGACTTTTCGCGCGGTGTGGTCGCGGCGCTCGAGGAGCTCGCCCGCACGCTGGGGCTAACGCTGAATCAATTGATGGCTCAGACTTCATACGTTTGCCACGGGACAACCTCGACGCTCAACGCGCTGGTGACCGGCGACACAGCCAAAATCGGCTTCCTGACCACCAAGGGCCATCGCGATTCGATCTACATAATGAATATCGAAGGCCGCTATGCCGGTCTGGGTCCGGAGCAGATCCAGAACTTCGTGCGAACCAACAAGCCGCCGGTGTTGCTGCCCAAACGCCGCGCCAGAGAGATTACCGAGCGCGTCGATTACGCCGGCGAAGTGGTGGTCAAACTCAACGAAGACGAGGTCCGCGCCGCGGTCAAAGATTTGCTCAATGATGGGGTCGAGGCGATCGCGGTCTCGTATCTGTGGTCGTTTCGCAACCCGTCGCACGAGCGGCGCACGCGCGAGATTATCCACGAATTGGCGCCGACCCTGTTCGTCGGACTGTCCTGCGACATCTGCCCGAAGATTCGCGAATACTCCCGGGCTGCGACCACGATTATGAGCACCCAGGTCGGGCCCACGCTGAGGAAATATCTCGATCCCTTGCGTCGCGACCTTACCGATGCGGGACTCAAGGGACCGCTGCTGGTGATGCAAGGTTCGGGCGGCACGGTTGCCGCGCAGGACGCGCCGAACCACGCGATCACGACTATCGGCTCGGTGCTGACCGGCGGCGTCGTCGGCGGGCTACATCTCGGCGCCCGTCTCGGCCACACGAATATCATCACCACCGACGTCGGCGGCACGACCTTCCTGGTCGGGATGATTGTCGACAACAATCCCGTCTTCACCACCACCAGCTTTATCAACCAGTACACGATCAACGCGCCGATGATGCGTGTGCAATCGATCGGTAGCGGCGGTGGTGCGATCGCGTGGGTCGATCCCGGCGGCAATCTGCGCGTCGGACCGCGTTCGGCCGGTGCCGCGCCCGGTCCCGCCTGCTACGGGCGGGGTGGGCAGGAGCCCACCGTCACCGATGCCGATCTGGCGCTCGGGATTCTGAATTCGAAATTTTTTCTGGGCGGCCGCTGGCCGCTGCAACTGGACCTGGCGAAAAAGGCTTTGCGCGAAAAAATCGGCGAGCCGCTCAAGCTCGACGAGGAGCAGGCGGCGGTGGCAGTGTTCGCCGTGCAAAACTCGCAAACCGCTGACTTGGTGCGCCGCTCGGTACTCGAGGCCGGATACGATCCGCGTGATTTCGTGGTTTACGCTTTCGGTGGCGCCGGCCCTGTCCATGCGTGGGCCTATGCCAAGGACCTCGGCGTGCGCGAGCTGGTGGTTCCGCTCGGCCCGACCGCAGCCGCCTTCTCAGCCTATGGGCTGGCGGCCTCCGACATAATCATCTCGGCCGAGCTCTCAGACCCCGCTAACTTCCCGCTGGATCCCAAGACGGTTAATCGGAATTTCGAGAACCTCGAGAAGGATGTACTCGATCGGCTGAAGGGGCAAGGCGTCAAGTTCAAGGCCATCGAAACCCGCCGCGAGCTCGATATCCGCTTCACTCTGCAGATCGCGGAAGTCTCCACCGCCGTCAAAAACGGCAAACTCAATGAAGCCGACGTGGGCGTGATCGGTGCCGATTTCGAGAAGAAGTACGAGACCCTCTATGGCAAGGGCACCGGTTATCGCGAAGCAGGCCTGCAGGCGATAACCTACCGCGTTTTCGGGACCGGGCTGCTGCCGCTCAAGCCGGTGCTGCCCGAGGTGCCAAAGGCCGGCAGGAGCCCGCTCAATGCGGCTTTGAAGGAACGCCGGCCGGTGCTGATCGATCCGCAACTCGGATGGCAGGAGACGCCGATCTATGACTACCAAAAGTTGGCCGCGGGCCATGCTTTTGAGGGCCCGGCGATCGTCGAGGCGCCAACCACGACTGTGGTGATGGCGCATGGCAACCAGGCGACCTTGGACGAGATCGGCAATATCGTGATTCGTTTTTCGTAGGCGTCCGTCGGTAGGATTTTCGATCGGCGCGAGACGTCCGGCGATGATAACGAGGTAGTGCGTGATGGAGCTCCTGATTTCGGCCGATTCGCATGTCTTTGAACCGATTGATCTGTGGCGCACCCGGCTGCCGGTACGCTTGCGCGACGCGGCGCTGCCGATTTCCGAAGCCGGCGCAAAGTCGTTCGCGGCGCATCCGGGCGGCTCCGATCCGCGCGCCCGATTGTCCGAGATGAGTACCGACGGCGTGAGCGCCGAAGTGCTCTATCCGACCGTCGCGCTGGCGCTGTTCGGGCTGGACGATCCGGAACTGCAGAGAGCCTGTTTCGAAGTATACAACGACTGGCTATGTGAGTATTGTTCGATTTCCGGCGAGCGCCTGATCGGAGTGTCGCTGATCGCCTGCCACAATATCGCTCATGCAGTGGCGGACCTCGAACATTATCGCAAGCGGGGGCTCAAGGGGATCGAGGTCTGGATGTCGCCGACGCCGGAGCTGCCGTTCTCATCGCGCCACTACGATCCGCTGTGGGCTGCGGCGCAGGAGCTGAAAACTCCCGTCAGCCTGCACATTCTGACCGGCCACGATTACAGCAAAAAACTCTTCGATGATCCGCGCGCCGACTCGCTGGAATGGTTTCGCGGTCCGGTTAATCGCAAGCTCGCGGTGGTGATGAATGCGGTTTACGATCTGATGTTCTCCGGGGTCTTCGCCCGCTTTCCGGGCCTGAAGCTGGTGCTGGTCGAGAACGAGATCGGCTGGCTGCCGTTTGCGATTCAGCAGTGGGATTACTACTTCAAGCGTTTTCGCACTATCATGGATTTACCTATTGATCGGCTACCAAGTGAGTATTTTGCCGACAATATCTTTGCCACCTTCTTCAACGATCCGGTTGGATGCCGCGAGCTGGCGTTCTGGGGCGACGGCAATTGCATGTGGTCGAATGACTATCCGCATCCGAATTCCACCTGGCCAAAATCGCGCGAAAAAATCCAGCAGCTGCTCGGCCATCTGCCACCCGCCGCGCGGACCCGGCTGCTGTCGGCCAATGTGGTCGGGCTTTACGGCATCGATACCGGACGGTTGGCCGTCGCCTGATTCAGAAAAGGCCGAGCGCGGAGCCGTTGAGCCTCGCCGAAGCGATGCGTGCGAGCGCGTCGGCGGCGGTGTCGCGTACGGGCGCATCCTTGTTTCCGGCCAGACCCAGCAAGGGTGCGATGGCCCGGGGGTCGCCGATACGGCCCAGTGACCATGCGATCTGAGCCACCAGGTAGGGGTCGTGAGCCCGCTCCAGCGCTTGCGTCAGGACACCGATTTCAGCGGCGCTGCCCAACCGGCCCATCGCTTCGATCGCCGCAAGCTGCAGCACGATGTCCTTCGACGACATGGCGGAGAGCAGCACGCCGCGCCCGACCGAGAGATTCAGGTCGTTAAAGAGCGGCGGCAGGTAGCCCCGCTCATAGGGTTCGCCGACGATATCGTTCACCAGTCGGAGTCCGTCGCGGTCACCGTAGCGGGTGAGTGCGACAGCCGCTGCCAGACGCACACGTAGATCGAGCTGACGGTTGCCGAGCGCCTCCCTAAGCTGCGTCATTGCGCTCTGATCTTTCGCATCGCCGAGCGCCAACGCCGCCGCCGAAGCCGCCGAGGAATCGCCCGTAAAGAGCACGGTTTCGAGGATCGCGAAATTGCCCAGCGAGCGATCACCCAGCCGGAGCTCGGAATGCGCCAGTGCCGTGTTGACCTGGGTATCCTGTTCGCTACCTTGCAAGTTCCGCAGATAGCGCAGGACCCGCGGATCTCCGGTGCGTCCAATTCCCAGTACGCTCCAGGTGCGGACTTCCGGGTCCTCGCTGCGGGTCGCTTCAAGCAATATCGGCAGCGCGCGATGGTCGCTGCTATTGGCCAACGCCTCGGTCACCATTACACGCTCGAGAGGCTTGCCGTGGCGGTAAAGGGTGCTCAGCAGATTGAGCGCGCGGGCATTGCGTGCGTCGGCCAGACCTTCGATCGCAGCGCGCTGGAGCATGTCCTTGTTGGAGCTCAGCGCCGCATTGATCGCCGGCATCCCGCTCCAGTCGCCGTAGACCGCCAGCCCGGTGGCCGCAAAGCAGCGTTCGAAGTCATCATGTTCCGTGAGCCCCTGGCGCAGAACTGCGAGCGCGAAGCGCTGCAGCTCGCGCTGCCCTGAGTGGCGGTGGAAATCGTAGTGATGTTCGAGAAACTGAATTGCGCCCGGGAAGTCGTGCGCCTGAACCATCCGATCCACGATGCGCGCGTCGCGGCTGCGAAGCACGAGGGCGATCGCCAGCAGAGCGGCGATCAGCCCAATCGGCGCAGCGATCATCAAAAACGGCCGGCGGCCCTTCAAATTAAGCTGCAATGAACTGCACCCCCTTTTTGGGAGTAAGCATCACCAGGCTCTCGAACACTTAGCATTGGCGTCAGCACCGTTACAACGCGACTTGGAAGGTAATAGGGGCAGCTGAGACAGGCACCGGATGGCGCACCAAAAGGACGGCGCGACCGCTCGTTGCCATGCTTACCGGAACGGTTTTGTAGGACGATTTGTGCGGGCCAACCGCGATGATCGCGCTCGGAGCCGGAGCCTCAGTTTGCTATAGCTGCGCACGCATGGCGTTTAGAAAAACATCCGGACCTGCGCATCGCGCGGCCGGCTCCGAAACCGCCCGGCGCGGTGCGGCGGTCGAGATGGTGGCCGAGACCATCCGCCGCCGTATCCAGAACGGCCGCTATACCTCGGGACAGCGCCTCATCGAGGCGGATCTGACGCATGAGCTGAGTGTCAGCCGCGGACCGGTGCGCGAGGCACTGCGGCGGCTTGCCGCCGAGGGGATGCTGGAGCTGGTGCCCAATCGCGGTGCCACGGTGCCCGGTCTCTCGCGGGCTGGCGTCGAGGAGTTGCTCGAAGTGCTCGAACCGCTGGTGGTCGCAGGCGCGCAGCTGGTGGCGCGGCGCGCGGGCGAGCCCGGGATTCAGCGGCGCCTGGGGGCCGCGCTTGGCGCCACGCGGTACTTCGGACGCCGCCCGCGCGCGAAGCTCAGCGTCGCGGATTGCATGGATGAGAACGGCCGCTTCCACGAGGTGCTGGCCGCGCTCAGCGGCAATCCGTTGCTGGCGCGCCTGGTCGCGCAACTGCAGGTCAATATGTTCCGGCTGGCCTATCATAATCCGCACATCCCGGCCGACCGCGAGAACTGGACCCACAACCACGAGGCGATTCTCGAGGCGGTGCGGGCCGGCGAGGTGCGGCGCGCAGGCCGCCTGATGCACGAGTTCTGCCGGCGGATTCGTCCGGTGCTGATCGAACTCACTCATCCGGCGCCGGACCCGCGCCGACCAGCCGCGCGGCACCGCGCATCGGTTTGATCCGCGCCGCGAAATTGTCCTACAATCCAGTCGACGGCGGCTCGACTCGGAGGTGATTCGTATGGCCAGCAGGGTACGCTCCGCGGAAAATTCCGGTTCCACTGCAAACGGCTCGCGCCGGCTGCGCAGTGCCTCGCGGGCCGGGTATCTGGCTGCCAAGCTCGGCTTTCGCAACTACTGGTATCCGGCGGTTTTCTCGCGTGAACTGGCCGGCGGGCAGGCGATCGGCGTGCGGCTGCTCGGCGAAAACATCCTGCTTCGCAAGGTCGGCGACCGCACGCTGGCGGTGGCCGATCGATGCCTTCATCGCGGCGTACGCTTTTCACGCCAACCCGAGTGTTATACCGACGATACCATCACCTGCTGGTATCACGGCTTCACCTACCGGCTGAGCGACGGCAAGCTGGTCGAGATTCTGACCGAGCCGGGCTCGAGCCTGATCGGAAAACTTGCGCTCAAAACCTACCCGGTGATCGACGCCAAGGGCATCGTGTTCGTCTACGTCGGCGAGGGGGAGCCGGGAGACCTGGCCCACGACGTGCCGCCCAACTTCCTCGATTCCGATCTCGAGATCGCCGGTATCCGCGATGAAGTGAAGGCCAACTGGCGGATGGGGGCCGAGAACGGCTTCGACACCACCCATATCTACATTCATCGAGACTCGCCGCTGGTGCCCGGCAACGATATCGTTTTGCCGCTCGGAATGTATCCCGACGACCGTCACGGCATCAGCACTTTCACGGATAGCGAGCCCAAGGGCGTGCTCGACCATGCCTTCGAGCACTACCAGCCGGTGTTCGAGGCCGCCATCGACGGCCGCATGGTGGCGCGCTCGAAGGGCGCCGATAACCACAAGATCGTCGCGCGCGAGGTTTCGATCTGGATGCCCGGGGCGCTTAAGGTCGATCCGTGGCCGGACCCCGCGCTGATTCAGTTCGAATGGTACGTTCCGGTCGATATCGACACCCACATGTATTGGAGGGTGCTGGCTCGGCGCGTGGCCGACGCCGCTGAAGCCGCGGGATTCCGGGCGGAATTTCTTAGCCGCTGGGAACCGCTCGCGTTGCACGGTTTCAACGATCAGGACATCCGGGCACGCGAAGGGATGCAGGAGTTTTACCAAGACGACGCGGCTTGGGATCACGAGCATCTCTTCAAGGCCGACCGTTGTCTCGTGGAATGGCGCAAGCTCGCGAGCCAGCATCATCGCGGGCTGCAACCATTTACCTAGCTGCCCCCGCAGCTTCAGCTTCGCCATGCTTCGGGCGAACGCACCTCCGCCTTACGGATTGGTAGTGGTCGTAGTCGTGCTCGTTGACGGGCCGTCGACCCCATTCCACGTCGTGGTAGTCTGTCTCTGGGTTGTACCATCGGAACTGGTGGTCGTCTTCCGTTGAACGACCGCCCCATTACCCCAGGTTGTGGTCGAGCTTTGAGATGCCGTCGTATTGGCCGGCGGCACTATGACCGCCGCAGGAGGGGCGACCTGCACGACGGGTGGAGGAACCTCTACCACCGGAGCCGGCGCCGGTACCGGTACCGGTACGATTTCCTTGGTACTCGAAAAGCATCCAAATAATAGTCCGCTGGCCGCTAAAGAGAGCGCTAGCGAGAGGGTACGCATATTTGTACGCATAGAGTTCACCTGGGCCGCATTTTCATAAAGGCATTTGGTGCGCGTAACCGAATGCGGTTCATCAATGAAGGAAGCAACCTGCGTGCCTTAGGCGAGTTCGAGAAACACTGCAAATGCGGACGATTAATCGGCAGACTCACCGGCCGGCCCGGTAAGAATTACGCTGTACGCGTAACGCGAGCGAAACTACCTGTCGATCAACGACGGCTCGATCGCCTCAGCGACGACTTGTGAATAGCGGGAGTTCTGCGCCGTGGCGACTTCACGCATCGCGTCCTCACGCGCCAGCTCGGATTCGATATTTTCGCGGTTCATGTGGACGGCACTGCGGGCGACCAGCCTGACACCCGGACTGCAGGCCGCCGGTTTCATACCGAGCGCGATACGTAACACTTGATAACCGACGGCGGGCTTTGTGTGCAGAACATCGGTAAACAATTCATCGCGATCCGCGATTTCGTTGTAGCCCGAGAAATCCAGGAACGGGCCGACCGTCACCAGGCTGCGTTTGAAGTCCTCGAAGGTCTTCCACAATCCGCGCTGGCGAATAAGCTCCAATTCGTACTGGCTCATCGGCGGTACCAGCACGATCACTTCGATGCCGCGCGCGCGGGCGCGGTTCACGGTCTGCTGGAAAAGCTGCAACAAATCGGTCGAGAATTGGTAGTTAACGTACAGATTCGGGAAGCTTCGCGTGAGTTGCGTCTCGATCTGGGTGGGCGTCTGCCGGATTAGTCCGAAATGCTCGCCCTCAAGCTGCTGGCAGATCAGACTCGACGGCCACGGGACCGTAGCGGTCTTGGTGGCCGGCAGGGAGCGTTGGCCGCGGACTGCACGTTTTAGCACGTCAAAGCTATCGCCCAGCGTCCCCAGGTTGAGCAACGTATCTTCGATCAACAATCGGCGGCTACCGCCGATCCGCTCATCGAGGATTGGCTCTTCCTGGTCGAAGCCCGCATCGAGCTGAAAGAAGTCAACATCCCACACTATGCGCTCGAGGCGCGGATTGGCGAGCGCCAAATCGACGACTTCAGCGACCTCGCGCAGGCTCGCTCCCCCCAGACCCGCATTCAGAACCCCATCGCGATAGCCTTGCTCGATCGGCATGCCCTGGTAGATTCGCGAACTCCCGACCAGGACCATCGTAGGTTTCGCCGAGCGGAGCAGATGCGGCATCTCAGCCCGGTTATGGACGATCCGGCGATAGATCGGATCAATCAGCGCCGGTGACCAGACGCCGTAAGGATTCACTACATAGTTCAGCGTAATCCCGGCGCACACGGCCGCGAAGCTGAACAGGAACATTAGAAACAGTGCGCGCCGCCGATCCATGCGAGTCGTCTGAAGCCGGCAGTATATTTGCGACCCTGTTTCTATGACAGCGACGAGCAGTGAACGCCTCGAAAAACCGTATCGCCGGTGGTCTCGCAAGTGTCCGATCGAAGAGACTTGATTTTGCAGTCGCGACAGTGAGAATGTGAGGCCGGATAGAGAATCGACGAAAACCAGCCATGGGAACTGTCATCTCGATCGCCGACCGGCGTGGTTCTAAGGTCCAGCCTGAAGGACAGGCGCCTCCCGCTCACTCAGTGAGTCCGGTCATGATGATGCTGCTCTTCACGGTAGTGGCGGTGGCCATGGCCGCAATCGGAGTGCTGGCGGGCGCCAACTCGTGGGACGACGCGGTGACGCTGGTGATCCTGATTTCCGTGGTAGCGCTGTTCAAGCTGGTGCTCGCCGACCTTGTGTTCTTTGCGATGCTCAAGGCAGACGAGCAGGTTGATCGCCGGCTCATCCCGCAACCCACACCCGAACCGCCGCCTCAGCGGCGCGCTGCGAAAGTGATCTTCGCGAAGCCGCTGGCCGCCACGGCCAAGCCCACGCATCGAATTCCGCCGCGCGTCGCGCTGGTCGGGGCGAAGGCACTCACAACCCGCCCGCTGGATCCAATCGCCGACGAAAAGTAGGCCGACTTCGGCCTATGCCTGAGCGCCTGTTTCGATCGACGAAGTGCCCATCCCTTGGGCGCGTCCGATCGTCACCACGATCCGAACTGCCCGGATATTGATCCATCATTTCTTTCACTCGCGACTCTCTATCGGATAGCCGGGTCGAGATCGCCAATCGTCTGTTGGATTAGCGACCATTGACATCAATATAAGCTAATGTTATTCAGCGGGCGGTGCTAATTGCTGTCCAGTAGTGCTTAATAATTGTTAGTAATGTGACGAGGGTTCGTGTCATCCGAACAGTCTTGGGGGATTTGCACCGATGACGACGATGCCGAAGGAGAGGACAGATGCTAAGGGGACGGTTTATCTTGATCACAGTCGCTTTGGTAATGCTGGCTCTTGTCCTGGGCGGAGGACCGTTACTGCCTAATGCTCGTGCGGCCGGTGCGGAGAGCAGTATTCCAGTCGGAACCGTAATCACCGAGAAAAACTGGGAGCAGTACAAGGCCTTCATGAATCCCGGTCTGCAAGCGCTTTGGGCCGGGACTTACGAATGGAAGCTGGGACCGGATTTCTCAATGGAAATCGGGCCGACGCATCACTATGAATGGCCGCCAACCTACAAGAAACTGACCGAGGAGTATGCTGGCAAGGTCCAGATCGAGACCCTGCCCGATGGCCGCCATATCTTGCAAAACTACGTGGCGGGAATGCCGTTCCCGAACCCGCAAGAGCCGATGAAGGGCTGGAAGATTCTGGCCGACGACTGGTTCGCCTACGTCCCCTACCTCATTTGCAACGATTCGGTGGGCCAGGTGTTCCGCGACCGGATGGGCAACGTGAGCCAGAACGAAAGCATCGTCGTGCTGCGCATCTATGACCATATCGCCGATCCAAACCGGCCGGTTACCGATCCCAAGGCAGCCGGAATCTATTACACGGAATACTTTGAACTGACCAAGCCGGAACAGGCGCGCTACACCTCAATTCTGACGGTCTTCTATCAGGATCAGACCAAGAATGAGGATACCTTCCTGTTCGTCCCGGCCCTACGACGGACTCTGCGTTTGTCGTCAGCGGCGCGATGCAGTCCGGTGTTCGGCTCCGATGCCACCAACGACGACACTCGTCATGGCGCGTTCAACGGCAATATCACCAAGTTTGATGCGACGTTTTTAGGCGACGCGCGGGTGATAGAACAAACCAACCCGGATGTCATCAAATCAGGCTTCCTCGATAATTTCGTTCCGCCGCTCTATTTCCCCAAACCATTTATCGGCACATGGGAGGTGCGCGACGTCCACGTAATTGACGCACGACATATTCCCTCGTTGCGCGCGGGCTACTGCTACGGCAAGCGAATTCTGTACTGCGACAAAGAAACCGGCAACGCGAAGTGGGCCGAACTCTACGACGAGAACCTGAAACTGTGGAAGATCTTTTATGATCCACAGGGGATGGTAAAAGTCCCGGGCGAGGGCGAGTTCTGGACCAACGCTGCCTGGGGCACGATTATCGACGTGCAGAACGTTCACGAGACCTGGGTACATCTCTCCGGCCCCACCGGCCCGTTCCGGGCCAACTCTGACTGCTTGAATGTCAGTGGCATGAATTTGACCGACGCGGGCCGTTACGGAAGCGTGCGCGGACTGTCAGAAATCATGCGTTAGTGTCACCTGAAACGGCGCACCGGATCTGTTGGGGGATAACCGGTGCGCCGTTTACGAAAGGCAGCGGTTGGCCCATCAGCTTGGTGGCTTATATGGGGCGAATTCTAAAGACGCGTAGTGGTCTGCTGGTCTTCGGGGCAGCCGTAGCTCTCGGGTTCGTGCTGTTCACGGCGCGAGGCGTCGTGCGATGGCGCGAGATGCGCACCGTCGATCGGATGGTGGCGGCGCATAAGACGCCGGCCGCGGTTGATTTTGTAACCAGCCATTTCCAAGTCAACCAACCGGAAGGATGGCGCGCGCTCAGACATCTCGCGCTGGCCATTCTGCATCAGGGTCTGCACGATCCGGATCCCTACGAACGATGCTACGCGGCGACCAGCCTGGTCAGTTATGGCGATTGGACCGGGCGGCCGGTTATCGATTCGTCGATGGCTGCGAAGGATCCTTTCCTGCAGAAGGCGGCGATTGAAGGCCTCGCAGAGGCCCGCGATGCGACCGCGGTCGAGTTGCTGGGAAAGTTCTACGGCGCAGGTAATCGCCACCTGCGGGTCTGGACGACTGAGGCCCTCGCCGAGAACGGCGATCATCAGGCGCTGCCGCTCCTGCTCAGCGCCACGACCAGCTCCGACGATGGCGTCAAGCTCTGGGCGGTTTGGGGACTCGGCCATCTGCACGATCCGCGCGTGATCAACTATCTCCGCTCGATCCAGACCAAGGAGACCGACCCGTTGATTACGGCTGCGATTGCGCACGCGCTGCTGATTTTGGGCGATCGGAGCATGGGCTCGGTCGAGCTGATCGAGGCAACGTTCTATGATCCCGATCCCGACCGCGCTTCCAATGCTGCCCTGGAACTCGGCGATGCAGAAGATTTCACCGCCGTGCCGCAACTCAGGGGGGCGTTGCTCAATATCGATCTCGACTTGAGTATCCGGCTCGCAGCCGCGGTGGCACTCACTCATTACGGCAACCGTCAGGGAATGACCCTGCTGCAAACGGTCGCCGGCGATCCCTACCTCAACAGCAAACTGGCGCCGCTGCTGCTTTACCTGGACTTCAATCTGAGCCGGCCCCTGCTGATTTCTGCGATGGCTTCGCAGAACCTGGTGTTGCAATTGGCGGCGACTGAGGCTATTGGCCGGATGGGCGGGAGAAACGAAATTGGGGTTCTGACCGCAGCGCTCGGCCGGACTTCGGAAGCTTTTATGACCGCGCAGATCGCCTGGTCGCTGGGACGCATCGCGCGGCCCGAATCCATCGCTCCGCTGATTCCGCTGCTCAAGAGTTCAAATGTGACGGTGCGCGATTCCGCCGCCGATGCGGTGGCACGAACCGCAACCTGGCTTCTTTCCGGGGATCATCACTGAGTACGGCTGTCAAAACCGGGAACTATCTAATGCGTTGGAGCGTTCCCCAAACAGGCGAGGTCATCTATGAAGGTAACAGTTCGGAGTCTGTTGTTCGTGGTCCTATTTTCATCCCTGCTGGCCGTCTCTTCTGCATTCGCGCAGGGAGCCGGTGAGGGCGGGATCCCCGATGGAACGATAATTACTCTTCAGAACTGGCAACAATACCAACAGTACATACCCGGCGGCATGCAGGAATTGTTCAAGGGCCACTACTTCTGGAAACTTCCGCCGGACTATCAGATGGTCGTCGGTCCGACTCATCACTACCATCCGCCAAAGACCTTCGAGGACTATACAGAAAAATACAGCGGGCAGGTGAGGATTTCGAACGCTTCGGACGGCAGGCATCTCCTTACCGGCTACGTATCGGGATGGCCGTTCCCCAATCCGACTGAACCGATGAAAGGATGGAAAATCCTGGTCAATCTCTGGTACGCATACAACCCGATGATGGTGTGCACGCCGCACGCCCGTCTCTACTTCCAGGACCGCTACCATAACTCGACCAACGAGACCTTTATCGAGGTCTATCGTAAGCTCGACCATATCGGTGATGCCGGCTACCCGATAACCAATCCGAGTTCGCAGGGCGTTCAGTTCGTCGAGTATCTCCAGATTACCCAGCCCGAGCAGGCCAGATACACCGCTCAGATCACGCTCTACTATGACGATTTTTCGAAAGAAGAGGATCTGTTCCTGTTCGTTCCTTCGCTGCGCCGCTCGCTGCGCCTGTCATCGGCGGCGCGTTGCAGCCCGATTATCGGCAGCGACTACAGCCAGGACGAAGCTCGTCCCACGCTGTTCAACACCACTCCAGCCCGTTTCGACGCAACGTTGCTGGCCGACAATCAAACGCTCGGGCTGACCGATTCAGACGCGAGCCGCTACGGGGTCATCGATAATTTCTACCCGCAGGTTCTGATTCCCAAGCCGATCGTCGGTAAATGGGAATTGCGGCCCACGTTTGTCCTCGATACCAGGCGCATCCCGTCGCAGGCCAAGGGCTACTGCTACGGCAAAAAGATTATGTGGGTCGACAAGGAGGCCTACTCGACGCTGTGGGAGGACCTCTACGACGAGAACATGAAGCTCTGGAAGACCGCCTACGTCTGCCCGATCGCAGCCCCCGTTCCAGGCGAAGGCGTGCAAGTGTTTAGCTGGCAGTTGTTCAGCGTGATGTACGATATGCAGGCGGATCATCTCTCGATGTATAACAGCTCCTTTCCAGCCACCAAGACCAACGACAACTGCAAGAACTACGATGGCGAGGACTACACCAACGTCAACCGTTACTCGAAGGTGTCGGCCCTCAACGAAATCATGCGCTAGTTAAGTCGCGTTTCGTCTGGAAGGCCGGAATGGGTGCATATCCCGCTCCGGCCTTTCGCTTTGTGGGAGCTGCATCAATCCTTCGAAGATCATCCGGTAAACGCACTGGGTGATGTCTCGCGCTTTCAGGGTGCCTCCCGGCCGGTACCATTCGGTGATCGAGTTGAGCGTTCCGAACAGCAGCCGCGTGGCGAGCCGCGAATCGATATCGGAGCGAATCTCGCCCTCGTGCTGTGCAGCGGCAAACAACTCGGCGACCCGATGATCGAACTCGCGCCGCCGCTCCAGCACATGGCGCTCGGCGCGCGTGTTGCCGCGCACTCGCAGCAACAGGGCGACCTCGGGCAGCCGCTGGACTGTAATTTCCACCGTGCGCGATACCACGTGCTTGAGCCGCTCGGCATAGCGCCCGCCGGTCGCCGCGGATTCATCGAGTACGCCGAACAGGGCGTCGAAAGCGCGATCAACGCCGCGCGTCAGCAAATCCTCTTTGCCGGTCAGGTGGTAATAGAGGCTCGACTTGGTGATACCGGCGGCGGCCGCGACCTGGTCAAGCGAGCTGCCATCGTAGCCGTGGCGCAAAAACACCCGCACCCCAATATCGACCAACTGGTCGATATTGTACGGCTTCCGTTCTCTGGCCGGGGGACGGCCCACTGCCTCTCCGTCGTTCGCCGCCGCTACTGGCCGGCGGTCAATTCCGCCTCAGAGAGATTACATGCGTGCGGCCCCCATACAAGGCTCGCCGCGCCGGCCCCATCTGGACCGGTGATCCAACGGCCTGCTATGGAGAAGCCATGGCAGAAAATCTCCGCAGCAGGCTAATCACCGAAGGAGTTCAGCGGACTCCTAATCGTGCGATGCTTCGCGCGGTCGGCTTCGACGATCGCGATTTCCAGAAACCCATCATCGGGGTCGCCAACGCCTACAGCAATCTCACGCCCTGTAACCTCGGACTCGATGATCTGGCCGAGCGCGCCGAAGCGGCGCTTCGAGCGGCGGGCGCGATGCCGCAGGTGTTCGGCACCATCACCGTCAGCGACGGCATCGCGATGGGTACCGAGGGCATGAAGTACTCGCTGGTCTCGCGCGAGGTGATTGCCGATTCGATCGAAACCGTCTGCAACGCCGAGGCGATGGATGGGGTGCTCGCGATTGGGGGCTGCGACAAGAACATGCCGGGCGCCATGATGGCGATCGCGCGGCTCAACATCCCGGCGCTGTTCGTCTATGGCGGCACGATCAAACCGGGGCATCTCAACGGCCGCGATCTGACGATCGTGAGCGCCTTTGAAGCGGTCGGCGAGTACAGCGCCCACAAGATCAGCGCGGAACAACTGCTCGCGGTCGAGCGCCACGCCTGTCCGGGCGCTGGAGCGTGCGGCGGGATGTACACCGCCAACACCATGTCCTCGGCGATCGAGGCG
>DATJRJ010000001.1:0-4845 GCA_035504735.1 Binataceae bacterium (SeqCode) | reverse complement strand
GCCGATCAGGAGCGCGAATATAATCAGGGAGTAGGGTGTCCAGGGGCGGAACAGTGAGTAACTCGCCATGATAGTCGCACTGATCAGGCCGTTGTAAATCAGCACCGATCGGAAGCCGAAGCGGCGGATGATGGGGGCGATGATGAATTTGATTATAAGCGCGCCGGCGGCGCTGGTGAACGTGAACAGTCCGGAAGCAAACGGACTGAGGCCGAATACCAATTGCAGGAGCATCGCGAGCAGAAACGGCAGCGCGCCCATGCCCATCCGGAACAGACCGCCACCGAGCACCGCGGCGGCGAAAGTCGGGATCTGGGCCATAGAGAGATCGACAATCGGATAGGCGATGCGCCGTGAATGAAACACGTAGAGTCCCAGGCAGAGACCGCCGCCCGCCATCACGCTCATCACGATACTGCCCGGCACCAGGCCTCGGCCGACCGCCTCGAAGCTGAAGAGCATCCCGGCCAGGCCGAAACCGGTGAGCAGAAAGCCGCGCAAGTCGAGCGGGGAGACGTCCACCGAGCGGAGATTGTCGATAAACAGGGTCACCAGCACGATTCCGATCAAGCCGATCGGCACATTGATGAAGAAGATCCATCGCCAGGAACCATAGGTGACGATGAAGCCGCCCAATGGCGGCCCGACTACCGGGCCCATCACGGCCGGGATAGTCAGCAGCGACATCGCCTGCACGAGGCCGGATTTGGGGACCGTCTTCAGTACGATTAAACGCCCCACCGGGACCATCATGGCGCCGCCGCAGCCTTGCAGAACACGAGCACCGATCAGTTCCGGCAGCGAATTGGAAAAGCCGCAGAAAATCGAGCCGATGGTGAAGACCATGATAGCGGCGCGAAATACCGTGCGCGCGCCATAGCGATCGGCGGCCCATCCGCTAATCGGGATGAACACCGCGAGGCTCAACAGGTACGAGGTGATCGCGAGATTGAGGCGGATCGGATCTTCGTACATGTCGTGGGCGATGACCGGCAGGGCGGTCGCGATGACGGTCGTATCCAGGGTCTGCATGAACAGCGCGCCGCCGACGATCAGCGGGATCAGGACGTTCGCGATCAGCTCTGCGCGCGAGGCCTCGGCTAAATCACGAGCCTCGGACTGCTCACCGGAATTGAGGTCAGGCGCGGGGTTGCGCACTGCGATAAACTTCCTCGATAGGTGGTTTGGAGTGGAAAAACGCCCAGAACATGAGCGTGTTGAGGAACTGGAAGAAGGCTGACAACTCGATCGGGATAGTCAGCGCGAGCTGCATCAGAAATCCCGTCGCGATGGAACTGATCGACAAGCCGGCCTGAATCGGCAGGTTGGCGATCCCGGCTGCGCTGGCGCGCTCGGAGGGCCGAATCACGCCCATAATGTAGGACTGCCGAACCGGCACCGAGATCGCGTTGGCGAGCTGCCGGGCCAGGAACGCGCCGCCGGCCAACCAGAAGCTTGGCATCACCGGCATCATCGAGAGGAAGATGGCAGATAGGCCGCGGGAACTGACCACCACGTTCACGGTTGAAAAGCGGCGAGTCAGCGGCCCGGCGATAAACAGTGGCATCACGACCGTCAGGTTGATGATGAAGAAGAGGGTCCCGAGTTGGTCGGCGGTCGCCCCCCATTGGCGCACGAACCAGTAGGTCAGGAATGGCCCCAACGCTCCGACGGCCAGCCCGTTGGTGAGATTCACCAACATAAAGCGCCATACCAGCGCCCAGGTGCTGGGCGTCAGGCCGAAAATCTTGGATTCGTCAGGCTCGGGAGTGCGAGGCGGAACGGGGCGAGCGGAAGAAGCGAGCGGGTGAGGAGTAAGCCGTCGCGTCTGGCTGATAGGATACACCAAAAGGGCGCTTGACGCGTTCAAGGCTGCGGTAAGGATAAATATCATCTCATAGCCACGTAGCGTGGTGATGCCGGCGTGGCGATGCATCAAGTCTGGTAGAGCCGCCAACGGCGCGCCGATGGCGGTTGCGATACCGCATATCAGCGCCATCCACGACAGGGCCGAGGTTCGATCGCGATCTTCAACATGAGTCGCGGTCAGCGCCTGAACCGCTGGATAGGACGGGCCGATCCCGACCCCGCTGCCGCTGCCGCCCGGCGGAATGATCTGCGAGATTCCTGCGAGAATCATCATCAGGTAGAAATTGCGTGTTATAGCAAACAGCAGCGCACCAAGCGCGACCAGAAATGACGATCCGATGATCACGTTCTTGTAGCCGAACCGGTCGGAGGCGACGCCCGACGCCACGGCGAACAGCGCCCCGCCGATCGAGACTGAGGTGACCAGGAAACCAAGCTGCACCGCGCCGTACCCAATCGACAGCAGATAGAGCGGAATGATGATCGGCAGGTAGCCGACCGTCAGACTGTAGAGCGACTGCAGGGCGATAAGCAGCGTGATATCGCGATTGAGCCATCGCGGGAGCAACCCTGGGTTGCGAGGCCCCCTCTTGTCCGCATCGACTGTGAAGCCGCCCGGCTTCCCCACTCGTGATCTCCCGTGTCCGCCAGTTTGCCTGATGGCAAAAAAGTAACAAAAAATCGGTAATTTTCTGACCGATTAACGATATCAGCATCGTAAGAGAAAAACTAAGCGGCGATAAACGGCGAGGACGATAGAGACTATATGCGAGGGCCGATCGTGGCGCATCCGCGCAAGAAATCGCCGGGCTTCGACCGGCGCTGGTATCATTCGCCTCCCGGCCGACGCGACTATCCGACGATTCAGGTCTCAGAGGCTCCAGTAGACTATGTTAATGGGCACCAACATCGAGTCTCCGCCGCTGTAGACGAAGGCCGCGGCGGTGAATGACGGCGGAGAGAGCGTCGCCTTCGCATCGTTCGAGAACCCGTAGCCCTTGGTCGGTAAGCCGATGAAATTGAAATCCATCTTGCCGTTCGAATTGGTGTCGTCGAGAACCGTGGCGGCATAGGTACCGGCCGGAACGCCGGTGAAATCGCATACCGCTACGAAGTTATGTTTTTGGACCCACATGCCTCGGAACTCTTTCGACCTATCGCGTGGGAAGCCATCCGGACCTTTAAAGAGCGCGCATCCGACTCGACCGTTGTTATCGCGCAAGCCCTTCACCACCACGCGAATCCCGCTCTCGGACCCGGCGCAGAAGGCAGACGCGGACAAAAGTGAGAACGATAGCGCGATTATCGCACACAGCATTAGTAAACGCTTCATCTTATTCAGCGTAGCATGGATATGCGGGGCTCGCCGCAAAACGCGAGTCAGGACCATAGATCAGAGGGCATGAGCGGCCAATCTACAGCCGTCCGGTGAGAAGCAACACAACCAGGATGATCAGGAAGATCCCGCCGACGCCGATCCCACCATAGGGACCGTAAGCGTAATATCCACCGCCGCCACCAAACAGCAGAAGCAGGATGAGAATTATTAGTACGAGTGGCATCTAGGCACCTCCTGGGGACGACCGAGTCGGGGTTATCGCGCATCTAGCTGCCGGCCTGTCGGCTGAGTTCAGGCGGCAGACAAACGGATCTGAAGCGCAATCACAGATGAAGTCGAAGTTGAACCGATGCATCGAATGTTACCCAGATAATCTCGGCGATAGGAGAGAGCAGCAACCGTGCCATCCGAATTGGGTTGCAATGTCGAGGCTGAGCTGAGGGCGAACGCGGGCGGCGTGAAAAAATTACGTCATTGAAGGGTTTTCGATCGCAGGATCGAGCCGTTCTCAAATCTGGTAGACGAAGACCTTATGCTCGCGCGAGCTCAAATAAACCTGGCCGTCTTCTTTCAAGTCGAGCTCGCGTAACTGCTCATGATCGATCTCAACCCGTACCGGGTCACCCCACTGGCTGACCAGATCGATCTTGACTCGCGGTCCGGCCGCGTTGATATGGCGGATCCTGGCCCCGAACGAATCTTTGCCATTCGGGACGAGGCGGATATCCAGCAGATGGGGCCGGACATAGACCACCGCTTTGTCGCCATTGCCGCCGCTCGGTCGCTGGTCGTCATGGGATGCGATTGGCGTACCGCGAATGTAGATACGGCCGTCCTCGACCCGGCCGTGAAAAAGATTCACATTGCCAAGGAAGCCGGAAACAAACGGTGTCGCCGGATGATGGTAGAGCTCTTCGGGAGTGCCGACCTGCTCAATTTTGCCGTTGTTCAGCACCGCCACCCGGGTGGCCACTTCGAGCGCCTCCTCCTGGTCGTGCGTGACGAAGACACTGGTGACGTGCAATTCGTCATGCAGGCGCCGGAGCCATTGCCGCAATTCATCGCGCACCTTGGCATCGAGCGCGCCGAACGGTTCATCGAGCAGCAGCACGCGCGGCTCGACCGCCAGGGCTCGCGCCAGTGCCACCCGCTGCCGCTGTCCGCCGGATAATTGCGAGGGATAGCGGCTGCCGGACCATTCGAGCTGTACCAGCCTGAGCAATTCGTTCACACGCTGGCGAATCTGATCTTCGGAGGGACGCCGTCGGCGCGGCCGCACGCGCAACCCGAACGCGACGTTTTCGAACACGGTCATATGGCGGAATAGAGCATAGTGCTGAAAAACAAAACCGACGCCGCGATCCCGGACATTGCGATCGGTGGCTTCTTCGCCCTCCAGATGGACCGAACCCGAATCCGGAGTCTCCAGCCCGGCGATAATCCGTAGTAGCGTCGTCTTGCCCGAACCTGAAGGACCCAGGAGGCCGACCAAATCGCCCGTCGGGATCTTCAGGCTCACGTTATCGAGCGCAACGAAGTTGCCGAAAGCCTTGCTGATATTGCGAATTTCGATACTCATACGGAATCCGCGCCCGGGAAGCGGCCGGTTTTGCCGGGAAGAAAAGGCTCGTTATGAG